>JAUWMY010000130.1 GCA_030612945.1 Desulfobacteraceae bacterium | reverse complement strand
CGTTTCAAATTCGATGTTTTGCGAAAAAAGAATTCGAAATTTTTCTAATTTTTCATGTCCAGTAGAATGCCCCGATAATATATATCGTGATAACCATGCGAATTTATTTCAGTTATATGTACGGAACTTAATGGCATGGTTTATGCTATTTAAGAAATACAAAAGGCAGAACACCATTTTTATGAACCAATAATCAAGATTACGAAAGTAGTCAGAAAGGAGACAAAAAATGTTAGTAGAAAACTGGATGAGTAAAGATGTAATCACTGTAGATGTAGATGATTCAATGCAAGATGCGACCAGGCTTTTAAAGGAACATAATATTAGAGGCCTGCCGGTCATGGAAAACGGGAAGCTTGTGGGCATTGTAACGGACAGGGACCTTAAGAAGGCCTCTGCCTCAGATGCAACCACATTGGAAATTCACGAGCTTCTATATATGATTTCCAGAATCAAGGTCAAGGACATCATGACTAAGAATCCGATTACCATTCCTTTGGATTCTACTATTGATGAAGCTGCGGCGATTCTTTTGGAAAACAAGTTATCCGGGGCACCCGTGGTGGACGATAAAGGACAGGTGGTGGGAATCATCACACAGATCGATATTTTCCGGGTGTTGGTATCGTTCACCGGTGTAAAAAAAGCCGGGATCCAGTTTGCTTTTCAATTAGAAGATCTTCCCGGTTCTATCAAAGAGATTGCCGATATTATTCGAAAATATGGATGCCGCTTAATGAGCATCCTGAGTAGTCACGATGATCAGGTAGATTATCGGCATGTTTATATCAGGGTATCTGATTGTGACCGGGGAAGAATAGGAGAGCTGAAAGAAGAGCTCAAAGCAAAGGCCAATATGCTTTACATGGTAGACCATGTGGAGAAAAAAAAGGAAGTATATCAAGAGTATAAAAGGCCATCAGGGAGTTGGATTGTTGGCTGAAAGGAGACGAAAAAATGATTGAATATCCGAAATACAAAAAAGTGCTTTTTTGCACGGATTTTTCTGAAAACTCAGATTATGCCTTTGAATTTGCCTACGGTATCGCTAAAAGAGACGAGGGGCTTCTTTATATTTTACACGTGATACCCAGAAATCCCCAGCAGGCATTGGTAGAGGGCCTTATAGGTGATGAGATTGTAGAAAAGGTACAAAAAAATCTTCAAGAAGATCTCGATAATAACTATCAGGAGCGCTATGTGAAGAAGATAGAGAACGGGCTCAGATATGAAATCATTACCAAATCCGGCAGAGAAGATGATGAGATACTCAAATTTGCAAAGGATGAGAAGGTGGATATTATTGTCCTGGGCACGCATGGAAAAACAGGAATAGAGCATGTCTTTTTCGGAAGTGTTGCCGAAAAGGTTCTGCGGCATAGCCCATTTCCTCTTTTTGTAATCCCTTGTAAGAAAAAGATCGAACGGCCTTAGAGTATTCATATACACCCTTTCTGAGAGTCAGCATAAGACGAGATTGGGAACACTCGTACAATAGACCCGATAGACCCGTAAAATGAGTCTGGAGAAGTTAATATGGATTATCCATCACACTATGAGACTGAGGTTCTTTTAAAGGATGGCTCAAGAATTATCCTGAGACCCATAATAAGCGAGGATATCGAGGGCTGGCTTGCCTTTGTTTCCAGGCTCAGCCGGCGAACCAAATACTTTCGATTCCATTCTTTGCCGAAGTTGGGCCGAGACGATGCTATTCGATTCTGCACGGTGGATTACAATAACACCTTTGCCTTTGTAGCCGAGGTACGTGGGGATCAGCGCAAGGATATAGTGGCTATCGGACGCTATTATCGCCTCCCCAGAAGGCACTCTGCAGAGGTGGCCTTTGCCATCGAGGATGCTTACCAGGGAAAGGGCATTGGAACCAAACTAATGGAGTGGCTGGCTAACGTGGCTCGTGAAAACAACATTACCAGTTTTGAAGCAGATGTATTAGGTGAAAACACAGAGATGATGGGTGTCTTCAGGGCCTATGGTTTCCATGTTGAAAGTGAACTTTCAGGAGGTGTTTATCACATCACATTTCCTATAGCAAAGACCAAGAGAGTGGTTAAGAAGGAGGAGGAAAGAGAACGTATCGCAACGGTGGCCTCAGTTCGTTCTCTTTTGTACCCACGTTCTGTAGCAGTCATCGGTGCTTCAACAAAACCTGGCACTGTCGGACAGCTCCCTTTCCAATGCATAATGGAAAACAAATTTTCCGGGGTAGCCTACCCGGTAAACCCTAATGCCGAATCTGTATTGTCGGTAAAGGCTTATCCTTCAGTGCTCGACGTCCCTGGTAGTGTGGATTTGGCCCTTATCATAGTCCCAGCTCAATTTGTGCCCAGAGTAACTGATGAGTGCGGCCGCAAGGGAGTGCATTCCATAATAGTTATCTCCGATGGGTTTAAGGAAAAAGGGGTCGAAGGGTCTGAGCGTGAGAGAGAGCTGCGCGATATTACTCTGGGCCACGGCATGCGTCTGGTGGGCCCAAACTGCATGGGGATCATCAACACTGATCCCGCAATGAAGTTAAACGCAACCTTTTCACAAATCTACCCACCGCGAGGCAACGTTGCCTTTCTCTCCCAGAGTGGTGGGCTGGGACTGGCAATCCTGGACTATGCCAAGAACCTTAATATCGGAATATCCACCTTTATTAGCGTGGGTAATCGCGCTGATATCTCGGCAAATGATATGCTCCAATACTGGGAACAGGATCCTGCAACAACAGTTATCTTGCTTTACCTGGAGTCCTTTGGCAACCCGCGTAAATTTGCCCGCATTGCAAGAAGGGTCTCGGCCGTCAAGCCCATAGTAGTAGTCAAAAGTGGCAGCAGCCCTGCTGGATCACGCGCTGCCTCGTCGCACACCGGAGCCCTGGCTACTTCGGAAATAGCCTCAGAGGCCCTGTTTCGTCAGGCCGGTATGATAAGGGTAAATACACTGGAGGAACTTTTTGCAGTTGCTACTGCGCTCTCACACCAGCCAGTGCCCAGGGGAAAGAGGGTGGCAATAGTAACTAACGGAGGCGGTCCGGGCATACTTGCTGCAGATGCGTGCGAGCATCACGGACTTGAGTTACCTGAGTTCTCTCCGGAAATCATAGAGAAACTGCGATCTATCAACAAGCGGGATATTGTAATTCACAACCCCCTTGATTTGACTGGTAGCGCCAATGAGGAGCAGTACGAAGGTGTATTGAAGCTTTTGGCTACTGACAAAGGGAATGATGCAGTGATTATCATATTTGCACCGCCGGTAATTGTTTCCTCTAAGGGTATGGAAGATGCCATAAGGCGCGTGGCGCCTGTTTTTCTTAGGCACCGCAAACCCCTGTTAGCCTGTCTTATGGGGCAGCGTGGTTTCACTGCAAAACTGGATTTCAAGGACAAACTGGTGCCCTCCTACTCATTCCCTGAGGAGGCGGTTTTGGCCCTGGCCAAAGCAGTTAAGTATGGGGAATGGCTGAGGAAGCAAAAGGGGACCATTCCCAAAATTCGGGGGATCAAGCGGGAACGGGCGCGGAAGATAATTGAAACAGTAATGACACGGAGTGCCGAGAGGCCGCTCTGGCTTTCACCGAAGGAAATAACCAATCTGCTTGGCTGCTATGGCATACGCTTTGCCGAGACGCTGATGGCAACAACCGCAGACGAGGCAACTGCCGCAGCCTCGAAATTAGGCCTTCCAGTTGCAGTCAAGCTTAGCTCGTCCACCATTGTGCACAAGACCGATGTCGGAGGAGTCAAACTCGATCTTGAATCAGAAATAGCGGTAAAGAGGGCTTTCAATGATATTAAGTCCGGGCTTTCCAAGACTGGGCGCCAACATGAAATGCAGGGCGTTACCGTGCAGCACATGATAAACGGAGGAATAGAGACGATCGTAGGCGTGACGTTAGATCCGTCATTCGGGCCGCTCATAATGTTTGGCCTTGGAGGAATATATGCCGAACTGATAAAGGATGTGGCCGTCAGATTGCACCCGCTTACCGATTCGGATGCCAGAGAGTTGGTGAGATCTATAAAGATGTCAAACCTACTTGATGGATTCAGGGGTTCACCACCCAGCGACACTGAATCTCTGGAGGACCTTCTGCTCAGACTTTCAGCATTAATTGAAGATATACCACAGATTGCCGAGTTGGACTTCAACCCCGTGAAGGTGATGCCGCGAGGAGAAGGTTACTGGATAGTAGATGCCAGGATTATGCTGAGATAACACCTCAATTGAGCAAAACTCAATTGAGGTGGTACTTGGTATCCGGTACTGGGTACTGGTTTAGAGGAATATTTTTCATTTTTTGTATCTCTATCAGAGAAGTAATATAAGATAAAAAGAAAGCTCGACATTTTTCTAAATTGTGATGAGATGAGTGGATAAGAGACTCCCTGAGGCTATACTTTGAAGGCGAAGGATGTCATTAACCGCTGCCTTTTTCAGGCACGCCATTACTGTAAAGCTCTAAATAACTGTCTCTAAGCTCGCCACTGGCCTCGAAAACATGTCTCTTATATTCCTCCTCCTTTGCATTCGTAAGTCTGAACTGCCTAATATCGCTGCCGGAACGGATTATTGATCCCGCAGGGATCATCGTATGGGAGGGGATTGTTGCTCGCATTACCACTGAACCGATTCCGATCCACACCTCTTCCTCAAGCGTTGAACTGTAAATGGCGGCCCTAAGGGCAACAAAGCACCCTTTACCGATCTCGCCGGGGCCATGGATGATTACGCCATGGGCGATATTTGCACCCGGCCCGATTGGCATAGTTGATCCAGCCCTTGCGTGAATAATCACACCGTCCTGGATCAAGGATTCCTCTTTAATGATCAAGGGGTGGACTTTACCATCACTATCCACTTCGTCCGCCCTGATTACTGCCTGTGGACCCACATAAACCTTCGGGCCGATATGAACATTCCCCATTATCTGGGCGCTGGGGTCCACAAAGGAAGTAGAATCTATCTGTGGCCAATCACCCACCGGATTGGGCCGGATGCCGCTATGAGATTTCAACATGTGTATGCATTCCTCCTGCTCAAGAATATTTGGGAGATTTTCTCTTCGTCTATATCCTGTCCGCTACCGGACATAATATTTTACAATTTAGTGTAAGGGAAGACACTTGTAAAGCAAATTAAACCCTAACCCGGACAAGCCGGAATTGAATATTGACGATTGAATATTGAAGATTTGTGGTATCGCTTCGCTCTGTCTTTTCTATTAAAATCGATAGAATTGCTTAAATATTCAATCTGTCTATGGCATAAATCATGTACAAACATGATGTGATTTCAATAAATAGGTACTAATTGAGTTTAGCTCAATTGAGGTGAAACACTTGAGGGTTTTTTCTTTGACCTGCAAGTTATTTTCCCTTATATTATAGATCTGTCGGTTTGCGGAACCAGCGCCCGATTCAAGCTTCTAATTAGGCTCAGTTTATTAGGTTTTTCAGCCCACCAGGATTACTTGGAGGTATAAAAATGGTTAACTGGGGAAAAGCATTTGAAATGTTTTTTATCGGATTCGGTGGAGTATTCGTTACTTTAATTATATTACAATTAGGAATTATTCTCTATTCGAAAATCATAAACGGAATTGAAAATATGATGAAAAAGAAAGGTTAGGGAGGCAAAACAATTAACATGGATTTCAGTATATTCAATAGGATCTTTCTAAATACGGGATTTGCGCATCTAACGTTTGGTAATGTCTTAATGTGGCTTATTGCCCTCACTTTTATCATACTTGCCATAAAGAAGAATTATGAGCCTTTGCTTTTGGTTCCCATAGGCTTCGGAATGTTTATTGTGAATCTTCCACTGACAGAACTCATGGAAGAAGGACATCTTCTATGGGTGCCCTACCATTACGCCATTGCCCATTTTGACCTAATTCCTCCGATTATCTTTATGGGTATAGGTGCCATGACCGATTTTGGTCCTGTCATAGCCAACCCCAAGACCATCCTTATTGGTGCGGCGGCCCAATTTGGTGTTTATATAACTTTTTTCGGCGCTCTCCTGTTAGGTTTTAGTCTGCATGAAGCAGCTTCCATTGGAATCATAGGGGGAGCCGATGGACCTACAACGATATTTTTGACGGCCAAGCTTGCTCCGCATCTGCTCGGGGCAACGGCAGTGGCTGCTTATTCATACATGGCCATGGTGCCGATTATACAGCCACCCATAATGAAACTCCTGACAAGCAAAGAAGAACGCAAGATCAAAATGAAGAAGATACGCCAAATCAGCAAGCTCGAAAAAATCGGATTTCCGTTGGTAGCAACATTGATCATCTGTCTTCTTATCCCCCCTGCCGCGCCTCTGGTTGGAATGATGATGGTGGGTAATCTGTTCAAAGAGAGCGGCGTGGTAGAACGTCTCTCCAATGCAGCTCAGAACGAGTTAATAAATATTGTAACGATATTTTTGGGCCTCTGTATCGGTGCCACTATGCCGGCGAGTGTCTTTTTAAGACCTCAATCTCTGTATATATTTTTTCTTGGACTGATCGCTTTTTCTATTAGCACGGCTGCCGGGCTCCTTCTTGCCAAGCTCATGAACGTGTTTTTAAAGGAAAAGATTAATCCCCTGTTTGGAGCAGCGGGTGTATCGGCTGTGCCCATGGCTGCACGTGTTGCGCAGGTCGTGGCCATGAAAGAAGACAAAAGCAATTTTATTCTTATGAAGGCCATGGGACCAAATGTTGCAGGTACAATAGGCACAGTGTCAGCAGCCGGTCTCTTTCTCAGTTTGCTTTCCTGAAGGTAACAAATAAAGGAGACAAGAAATGTTAGTCGGAAATTGGATGACCAAAGACGTGTTCAGTGTTGATGTAAACGATTCAATGCAAGATGCA
>JAUWMY010000281.1 GCA_030612945.1 Desulfobacteraceae bacterium | reverse complement strand
TCAGGAAGCCCTGAATATGGCGACTTATGAGGTGGCCTGGACCGGTTTTGATGAACATGAGCGGGGAAGTTTAGAGCAGGGCAAAACTGCAGACATGGTTGTTTTGAATCAAAATCCTCTGAAAATGGATCCAAAAAATCTTCTGGAATTAAAGGTAAACCAATTATACCTTTCGGGAAAAACTTATAAACCGAAAATGTCGATTTTTAATATGATATTAAATGGTATTTTTGAAAGTAAGAGAAAAATTTAACTCCATCACATCACATGGCTTCCACCACAATCTCCGTAAGATCCTTGACCGGAAGATCGATCTTCTGCCTGCGGGCCCTGGTGGCCATGGTACGTACGCACTGCTGGCATGCGGTTATGACCATTTCAGCCCCCACATCTTTGATTGAATCAAGTTTCATCTGGGCAACCTGGGCGGAAATCTCAGGATCGGTCATCTCAACGTTACCGCCGCCCCCGCAGCAAACGGAAAATTTCCGGTTCATGGGCAACTCCACGAATTTGAGGCCCGGGATTGCCCGAATAACTTCTCTCGGTTCTTCATATATCCCTGTATTGCGACCCAAATCACAGGGATCGTGATATGTGGCAACGACATTGATATCCTTCTTGAGTTTAATGCGGCCGTCTTTGATTAACTCCGCTATCAACTGGCTGGAGTGCATAAGTTTCACATCCGTATCATACATATGTTTCCATGTGTGGAAGCAGGATGGGCAGGTAAAAACAACCGTCTTAGCCCCCACATCCGCTACCTTCTTCAGGTTATGCTCTTTCAATTCCTCCAGCTTTTCAGGCATTCCTGCCCCTACCAGGGGAAAGCCACAACCCCATTCATCACCGCCCAGAATAGTGAAGTCCACCCCAGCCCCCTGGAGAATCTTTGCCATGTTCGCGGGAATTTTCTGTACCATGGGGAAAAATGAGGCCACACAGCCGACGAAAAAGAGGATGTCAGCATGTTCCTTTTCAAAGGCATCCTCAGGCAGGTCTTTGATCAGCTCCTGCCATTCAGCACGGTCCTCTTGATCATCGTCTGATATATTACGGCTCTCTTCAAGCGTTTTGACTAATCGCTCTGCCACCTTCGGATAAAAGCCTTCGTCCACCTGGCACTCACGGTTTTGAAAGATAAGGTCTTTTGTCTGTACGCTGGACAGACAGACTGCCGTACATGCGCCGCATCCAAGGCAGGTGAAAATGGATCTCTCCGTGTCTTCACTCAGATCCAGCTTGTTCTCAATGGCAAACCGGGTAATGGCGTTTCGACCTCTTGGAGAATAAGCTTCTGACTTTTTAACCACATAGGTAGGGCAGCTCGGCAGACAAAACCCGCATTTATTACACCTGGCCACCTCATCGTAGGATAATTTTTTTAACTGGACAATATTCATAAGAGTTTACCTCTGTGTTCGTGGTCTTTTGTTTTCCCATTTGACAGGTTTAAAGTCTTCGCTTTTCAGCCATAATTCAATCCACCAGCTTCAGCATGTGGTCGTTGAATTAATATCGTGACTTACATATACGACTATAGTCCGCCCACAAAGCGTCCTGGACACATAACGCCAGACGGATCCAGTTGTCCCTTGATCCGCTTCATGACAACAAAATCAGAACCTGAATCGCCCCAGACCTTCAGCCGATTTTTCACTCTGGTTGGAGCTCTCTGAATTATCATGTTGCCCCCTGCCTTACGACTGCGCTCGAGCAATTGTGCCATGGCCTCGACAGCCTTACCCACTAATCCATCGCTACCCGGATCCATCAGCAGGTTGATCAGGCATACGCCGCTTCCCGCACGGGCCAGGATGGCGTGTTCAATACCGTTCTGAGCCAAAGTCTTATGGGCAAATTCAAAAATGTCCTTCCATTCCGAAATGCGATAATTGAGTTTGGCCTTGATAAGCCTGGGGAATTTTTTTGTCAGAGTGGGATCCAGATCACTCACCGCGAGCCAAAACCGAAGATGTGCGTGATCTTTGATGTTTGCATGGTTTTTGACCCCGAAATCCATGGCCATATCCTTTATATCGGTTACCATGCGCTCTACAGCCTCCTGAAAGGCCTCGAAGGCGACTGCCACCACGTATTTGCCAGGGTCGAATGCGGGTATGTCATCCATCCTTAAATTGGTAAATGAAGTGCTGTTCATGACTTCAACAGCAGCCGGAAGCAGGGTAGTTTCAAAAATGCGGTTTGCAAGATCGGAGGCATCTGAAAAAGAATCAAAGGAAAGAAGGAGTGTTTCCATTTTTTCAGGCAGGGGAAGGAGTTTGAATGTCATTTCGCACAGAATGCCAAGACTCCCCATTGATCCAACCATGAGCTTTGATATATCATATCCTGAAACGTTCTTTACTGTCTTGCCCCCGGCCCCCGCAATTTCTCCGTTGGGAGCCACAACCCTCACACCCAGGATCATATCACGGGGCAGGTTGTAGAGGAGCCGCCGTGGCCCGGCGGAATTTGTAGCCACAACACCCCCAATAGTGGCGGTGTTGCTGCAAGAAGGGTCAATGGGCAGGAAACATCCGCTATGTGACCTGTCCGAACAGATTACCTCTTCCGCCTCTGTGGCAAGATCTTCCAGGGGCAGGTAACACCGGTCTTCTTCGGTTGCCAGCCTTGCCTGTATGTCTCTGAACTTGACCCCTGCCTCCACCGTAATAGTGAGGTTAGATGTATCAACGTCGAGCATGTGGTTCATGCGGGAGGTGCAAATCACCAGGCCTAACCGTTCAGGAGGGTTCCCCATGGACATCTTGGAACCGCTGCCCCAGGGGACAATGGCCAGGTCCTCTCGATTCGCAAATTTAACTACTTCCGAAACTTCCTGGGTGTTTCTTGGAAATATCACCGCCTTAGGGATCATTTCATCTACAGCATAGTCTCTGATCACCTCAGGCCTGGTTTTGATAAACTCCTGGCCCACAATGTCCGTGAGTCGTTCAATTATCTTTTTAAAGTCTGCCACGTGAAAACTCCTTAGATGGTTACAGTTTAGCTGTCTTTGCTAAGATAATCCGCCAGTGATTGAAAAAATGAACGTCGAACATCGAACGCCCAACATCGAATGAAAAAAAACACCAACTTTAGGCATTTTAGGCACTTTAGTTCACTTCCCCGCTGCAAGCGGGATAAATAGGCACTTTTTTATTGCACACACACGGGTTCGGGGATCATCTTACCGGGGTTGATGATATCATCAGGGTCAAACGCCTTTTTTATACTGCGCTCAAGTTCCAGATCGGTTTCGCAAAAAATGAAAGATATTTCCTTCAGTTTTTCAAGCCCAACCCCATGTTCGCCGCGGATAGTGCCTCCTGCGTCAGCGCAAATTTTCAAAATCTCTGTGGATGCTTTGAGAACCCGCGCCTTTTCTTCAGGGTCCCTTTCGTCAAACATAATAAGAGGATGGAGGTTTCCATCACCTGCATGAAACACATTTCCAATGGGAAGGTCATACTTCTTGCCCACTTCAATGACTTTGGCCAGAACCTCCGGCAGCTTGGTACGGGCCACTGTGCCATCACAACACATATAACTGGGCCTTACCTGTCCTACAGCGCCAAAAGCTCCTTTACGGCCTGCCCAGAGCAAGTTCCTTTCTGCCTCGTCCTTTGCCAGCTTCACTTCCCGGACATTGTGTCGCCTGCAGATTTCCATAATCTGCCGGGTCTTCTCATCCATGCCCTCGGGCATGCCATCGAGTTCGATAATCAGCACGGCCGCGGCGTCTAACGGATACCCCGCCTTAATGGTTTCTTCCACCGCGCGCATAACCGCATTGTCCATCATCTCAAGGGTAGCAGGGACTATGCCTTCGGCAATAATGGCCGAAACTGTGTTGGCCCCGTCTTCAATGGTGTCGTAGACTGCCAGCATAGTCTTGACAGCCTCGGGTGCCCGTTCCAGTTTCAGCACTATTTTAGTCACCAGCCCCAGCGTGCCTTCACTGCCCACAAGAATACCTATGAGATCATAGCCAGGATTATCACGGGACTCTCCACCGGTCCACACCACAGTGCCATCATTGAGCACCACCTCCAGCCCAAGCACATGGTTCGAAGTGACCCCATACTTTAGACAGTGGGGGCCCCCTGAATTTTCAGCAATATTGCCTCCAAATGTAGAAACCTTCTGGCTTGCCGGGTCAGGCTGGTAGACGAATCCTTTTTTCAGCACCTCAGTTTGCAGATCCAGGGTTATGACCCCAGGTTCCACTGTGGCGGTCCGGTTGGCAATGTCAATGTCCAGGATTCGATTCATACGGGAGAAATGAACGATAATGCCCCCTTTAACGGGAATTGTACCGCCTGTCAGGTTGGTGCCAGATCCCCGGCCGAGTATGGGGATCTTTTCCTTATAGGCCAGGGCCATAATTTTTGACACTTCCTCAGTTGTTGCGGGCAATACGACCACATCAGGCATTGCTTTTTCCAGGGAGGCGTCATAACTGTAGAGTGCAAGGTCCATGTCCGAATACATGACATTCTCAGGACCTACGATTTCTTTCAAGCGCTCTATTAGTGCTTGTTTTTCCATGATTGATTCCCCCAAACACAAAATTTGGACAATTCTACCTATCTCAAGGAGTTTTCGTCA
>JAUWMY010000560.1 GCA_030612945.1 Desulfobacteraceae bacterium | reverse complement strand
TAACTGATCGTTTTGAAAGACATTTTGACATTGGGGTTTTGGATTTGATTTGACATTTGGATTTTGTCATTTGAACTTTATTCCAAAGGACATCACAAATCACTATCTAACACGCATAGCAGAGCTGGGATTAATTAAACTATACAATAGTATACCTCTATACATGCATTTCTTCAAGGGATTTCGCCGTAAAAAGCCGGGTTTTGCTGATTTTTCACCTTGAATTTCCTGGAATACTCCTTAAGATCACTATCATGGAAAACAAAAAACTCTATGTGGTTATGGTTGGATTACCCGCCAGGGGAAAATCAACCATAGCCAACAGACTCAAAGAAAACCTTACCAAAGATTCCATCAAGACCCGGATCTTCAACAATGGGGCCTTGAGAAGACGCCTGGAACTGAAAAACACATCTTTTGCAGAATTCTACGACCCAAAGAACACGGAAGGAGCCGCTCTCAGGGAGCGGATTGCCCTCATGAATCTTGAGCGGGCCAGGAAATACCTTGTCGGGCGCGGCCAGGTCGCCATCCTTGATGCCACTAACGTCAGTATCAAAAGAAGAAATATGACCACCAGCCTACTCAAGGGACACCCGCTTCTTTTTATCGAATGTATCAATGATGACCCGGAAATCCTTGCGGCCAGTATTTTGAGAAAAATTGCACACGCTGAATTCAATCACTTTGAAAAGAAAGCAGCGATTCAAAGTTTCAGGAAGCGGATCGATTATTATAACACCATTTACACCCCCATTAAGGAGGGCAGGAATTTTATCAAACTGGATTCTCTTAATAACCAAATCATGCAAGAAGAACTCGTTGATGATATCCCTTATTACGACCGAATCAGGGACTTTCTTATGACAGACAGCGTCAAAAGTCTATTCCTGATCAGGCACGGAGAGACATATTTCAACCTGGAAAATCGAATCGGCGGGGACTCCGGTTTGACCGAAAGTGGCAAGGCCCAGGCCAGGGCCCTTGCAGAGTATTTCAAGAACAAAAAAATCCCGGTTATTTTCACCAGCGAGAAGAAAAGAACGATACAGACAGCAGAACCCATAAAGGCGCTACAGGAAAACTGCACTGTTATTCAATTTGGGGAGTTCGACGAAATCGATAGCGGCATCTGTGAATGCATGAGCTATAAAGAGATCCGGGAACAGATGCCTGATATCTATTCAGCCAGAAAACGAGACAAGCACAACTACATCTACCCCGAAGGCGAAGGCTACATTTCAATGAAAAGCAGAATAGACACGGGGATTAAAAAAGCGCTTTACTTGAGCAGCAATTCCGACAACATCATGATTATAGGTCATCAGGCCGTCAACCGGATGATTCTTTCTCATTTCCTCTATCGTCGACCAGAGGATGTGCCTTACATCTATATCCCTCAAGACAAATTTTACCACATAGTGGCCACCCAGGACAAAAAGCTTTTCCAGTTAAAGAAGTATAAAATACCACGGTTGGGCTAAAAAAAGGATAGCTTTTCCGGCTAACCCCTTGATATTACTGGTGCGCCTGGGGTGATTCGAACACCCGGCCTGCGGATTAGAAGTCCGCTGCTCTATCCA
>JAUWMY010000134.1 GCA_030612945.1 Desulfobacteraceae bacterium | reverse complement strand
GGTAGGCTTTGATTTCTGCTCACTCCCACAATAGGGAATAGGCACATAGGTCAGGTGGACATAAATAATATTACCCCTGCCCACGTCCTCTTTTATCTGTCGCATGGACTCTAAAAAGAGCTCATTCTCGATGTCACCAACTGTCCCTCCAATTTCCACAACTACAATATCTGGCTTTTCTTCCCGGGCAATTTCAAATATATGGTTTTTTATGACATCTGTCACATGGGGTATGTACTGGACGGTTTTTCCGAGGTAATCACCCCTCCTCTCTTTTTTCCTGACCATGTAAAACACCTTACCCATGGTCAAATTCCATTTGGACTTACAGGTCACCCCCAAGAAACGCTCATAATGCCCAAAATCCATGTCCACTTCACCACCATCATCCAGCACAAAAACCTCTCCATGCTCAAAGGGGTTCATGGTGCCCGGATCAACATTGAGGTAGCCATCACATTTGATGGGCACGAACTTGAGTTTTGAGGAGAGCAGGTGTCCAATGGAGGCGGCAGCAATCCCCTTGCCAAGGCCGGATAGGACGCCGCCGGTAACGATGATGTATTTGGTGGGCATGTCTAAAGAATATTCCGTGCTTATGGAATTGTATTTAGTGTCTGAACGAAAACTAGGAATTTTTTCCAAGATCAAGGAAGACGAAAATTATAACCACAGGAATACATTGAGGTATTTCGAGGATTATAATTTGAGCCTGACGTCCCGCTTGTAGCGGGAGGGGAAATAACAGTTTTCGGTCGGGCACTAGTTATCAATCGAGGAAAAGTTACCCCCATTGATCTCATTAGTCAACCCATAAAATTGTCATCCAGGCTCCCGATTTGTATATTTGTGCGTTGGAAAGAATTCACCTTGACCCTTCTTGAAAAAGCAGTAGAGTAAGAACTTAGGTAACCGTTCACAGGTTCAGGGTTCAACGTTCAAGGTTAAGGACAAAGAAGGGACTGAAGAACCGAAATCGTCGCTAAAAATACTCATTTTCCCAAATAATTACCAATTTAGCTCCAAATTTTGGATTAGGTCTGACGAAGCCGATGCTTTTCTCATAAATATTTACCCAAATGCACTCCGTGGACGAGACTTGAACCGTGAACCCCTGAACCTTTGAACCCGTGAACGGTTACGAACTTAGTTCTCTTCGCGATTCTATATAACGCGGGTTCGCCGCTCTATAAAAAAAGAAATTTCTATACTATCAAATTACAGGACGTACGATATACATATTTATGCCATGGGTTCAATCACAGCCATAGTTGGAAGGCCGAATGTGGGGAAATCCACACTGTTTAACCGGATAACAAGATCCCGAAATGCACTGGTTGACAACCGGCCAGGCATCACGAGGGACCGGCTCCATGCCTCTGTAAGTTATAATGGTGTTCCTTTCACCCTTGTGGATACCGGTGGATTCGAAGACATCGGCCAGGATCCCCTGTTGGGAAAAGTAAGAGATCAGGTGGAAAACGCTATTGAAGAGGCCGACTGCGTTATCCTTATGGTGGATGGTCGTGGGGGATTGATGCCTGGAGATCGGGAAATGGCAGATACGTTGCGGCGAGGTCAAAAGAAGACCTTTCTGGCGGTCAACAAGGTGGATGGTCCTGAACACGATCATTTGATCGTTGATTTCTATGGACTCGGTATGGAAACCTTGTACCCTATTTCTGCAGCCCATGGGTATGGTGTAAGATCTCTCATGCAGGATGTGGTTAAGGGCCTCCCCCTAACGAGAATAAAAAGAGAAAGCAGCGACCAGATCAGAGTCGCTATTCTGGGAAAACCCAATGTGGGCAAATCTTCTTTGATCAATCGTGTATTGAGGTCGGATCGCCTGCTCGTGAGTGACTTACCGGGCACAACGCGGGATACTGTGGATTCCCCTTTTCTTTATCGAGGGAAAGAGTATCTCTTAATAGACACGGCCGGACTGAGAAGAAAGGCAAGGGTCAGGGAAAGGATAGAAAAGTTCTCAATGATCAAGGCCCTCAAAAGCCTCGATCGATGCCATGTGGCCGCGGTTATTATAGACGCTGATGAAGGAATATCAGAGCAAGACGCACGGATTTGTGGATACGTCCTTGACAAAGGCAAAGGTGTGGTCCTGGCTGTTAACAAGTGGGATTTGATCAAGGATGACTCGCGTAAAAGGAATTCCCTGGGTAATGAAATAGACCGGCAATTAAAATTCATTTCATTTGCCCCAAGAGTGAACGTTTCAGCCTTGACAGGCGAACATGTTATGAAACTCTTTGACAAAATCGACATGGTCCATGAAAATTTTTCTCGGAGACTCAGCACGTCATCTGTCAATAGTGCCATACAAAAAATGATAGAAAAGCATCCCCCTCCAAGAATTGGCCGAGGACAATTAAAATTCCTTTACGCCACACAGACCCGCACGAGGCCACCTACTTTTGTGGTATTTGTAAACAGACCGGAAATGGTCCATTTTTCCTATAAGCGCTTCTTGATAAACCAGTTAAGAGAGCGCCTTCGGATTTAGTTTACGCCTATAAGGATCAAATTCAGAAAGAAATGAGCGGGTGCGAAAGGACATTGAAATTCCAACAAAGCAAATCCCCTCTGGGCCCGGATTTTTATTTTTTAGCCCCTAACCCTTTGCCCAGGCCCTTGATTTTCTGGCCCAGCCGGGAGGTAAGGCTTAAAAAATGGGTTTCGGCCAGTAATCGGTCAGTGTCCCGCAACCTTTGGGTGAGAACCCCCATCACTTTGATAACGAGATCAAATCGATGGCGCATGAGACCCAAAAAATCGTCCCGGAAAAGGCAAAGCACCAATGTCTTTTCAATGGCTTCAACAGAAGCAGACCGGCGTTTCCCATCAATAAAGGAGAGTTCACCCAGCATTTCCCCTGCCCCAAGAGTGACCAGGATAGCCTCTTCACCCTTCGGGGATGTAATGGCCACTTTCACGCGTCCTTTTTTTATTATATATAGACTATCCCCTTTATCTCCCTTGTTAAAAATTGTCTGGCCCGGGCCGTATTCCCTCTCGATTAAAGAGGCCTCCAAACGATCAACGTCTGATTTCTCAAGGTCGGAGAATATGGGGATTTTCCAGATTATATCATGCAAAGACATAGAGACTCCAAATATGGGTCAATGCCAATATTTTACTTGACATCCCGGCGAATGAAGTGCGTTTCAAATAGTCCAATTAAAAAGGGTTCTACATCATTAAAGAATCCAGGCCCAAAGGACCTGGATTTCTGTTTTTAATTGAAAATTACTTTATCACATGACTGTAAAAAGTGCAAATCGCCTTATAAAATAGTGTGCTATCTCCAACATCTATGCACGTAAGGCTGATTTCATGTATCTATGTATCTCAGGCGTTGACAGTACCGAAAACAATGTGATGTGCGTTTGATATACAATATTTTCAGTAAGTTGTGATACTGATATCCAAAATTGATGAACTCGTAAAAAGTCGAAAAACACCATTTTTTGTCATTCCGGCGAAAGCCGGAATCCAGTTTTTTCAATTGGTTACAGAGTTTCTGGACTCCGGTTTTCACCGGAGTTACGACTTTTTACGAAACCATCAAAATTGATGTATAGTAATTTTGATTACTCTGATTACAAAGGAAAATACTCACTCCCTTCCTTTCATTCTATAAGAATTCTCCTTGACATCAGTGTATTTTTTATTTTAGTATAAATTAGATAAATTAAGTTATATATTAATTATTATCTTTTAATAAAATTTATATGTAATCCAGGATTATTCCTTCCATCTCTAACCTTCATTCAGGAGGTCACATCATGGAGACACATCTCAAATACTGCCAGCCATGCTCCTGACAGATTGTTTTTTCTGTTGGGGAAGGCCTCAACTTAGAGTTTTTTCCTGGCTCCTTTCCTTAAACGAAGAAGTGCCTTATATCCATCACGATGAAGAGTCCATAAAAATCATGGCCAAGAAAGTTAAGAAAAGCTGGGCACACGTCAAGGGTCATTATAGAAAAAATGGCACTTGGGGTCCTCCACATTTGAGTCTCTGGCGCCAATTAGTGCTGCCTATGTGCGTAGCGGGTGTCGTTTGGGTAGTTGTCATTTATCTGCTCTTTGGTCTTGTCGTGCTCTTAGCTCTTGCAGTCTTTTCAGTCGCATTGTGTATTTGTATCATCGTGGGAAAGCGCACGCTCAGAAAGTTTTTAATGGGCAAGGTTACTCTAAAAAAGGAGAAAGAAAGTCGGCTTAAAGTGTATGAAGAGTTGCGTTCTAAGTTAAAGGAAGCTGAAATATTTGAGAACGTCATTGACATAGATAAACTTAAAAGTATCGGAACCGAAGCCGAAAAAAGAATTGGTTTAGAGCGCAGAACTGGTGAACGCAGAAGGGGCCGAGACCGGAGAAATGGTTTTGAACGCCGAAGTGCAGATCCCAGGAAAGATGAAGATCGTAGAGCCCTAACAAATGCTTAGGGAGCGCCTTCCTTCCTGTCTTGACAGGGCACGGTGTTTCATCAAAGTTTTCTTCCATGAATTGGAGCCACAATTATATGATATCTGTAGTCGAGTGATATTTGGTTTTTTGGCAAGAAATGTCAGGTTTTGAATCCGTAAAATTTTGAGCTGATTCCATTGGATATCACAGGTTTTGTCATTTTATGCATACTCAATATATCTGAACTTCAGCGATATTTGGTTTTCTAATACGATAACAAATTCCATTTAAAGACGGATAACATTACAAAGGTGATGATATCCAGATCTGTATAATTACTTGTTCACGGCGGCTTCGCCGCCGTGAACCGCGGTGCTGACTACGTCCAGTACCTTGTCCCGGCGCTACGCGCCAGAACAAGGTACTGGACCGGACACCGTGAACCGCACAGTCAAGCTGCGCTTGCTTGTGCGGCACCCGGTGCCGGTCAGCACCGCGGTTATGCAGACAGACTGAGAAATGATTGATTTCAAGGCAATGTGCATATTTTGCGGACGAACCGACAACGATGTAGAGTTTAACCGCGAACATATCATTCCCGAGAATATTGGCGGAACGCTCTTCCTTGATAATGCCGTATGTGTAGACTGCAATAGCAGGCTTGGGACTCAGGTGGATGCTGAGCCCCTTAAACTACCGGATGTCTTGAGAGCGTTTGAAAAGCTCAACATTCCTCATGATGGGGCGGGTATTCTTAATAGGCACTACAACGTAACCGGACAGCTTGAAGACATCGAGTTAAGGTTTGGCATTGTCCAGGGCAATGATTTTGTTTTTCCCGCCCAGCGTCTTGCTGACGGAAGTCTCATAACACCCGAACAGAATTATTTTGCTTCCCTTGAAAAAATTACCAGTCGAGATAGACGGCTCCGGGAGGTTGGCCTGTCTACGCAGGAGATAGAGGATGAGTTGGAGGGGTTGCGCCGCAGCTATGAGCAAGCCAGCAGTGGTGATGTGGTTGACTGCCCGCAACTCGGCATAGCCGTTCGGAAGCGCTCAGACCAGCTTCGTATTGAAGTTGCGCCGCACCGTGAGGCCAACATCAATCCACTGATAGCGAAGATCGCTTATGAAATGATTTTTCTATGCGGTGGCGCAGAGTGGTTCAGTGAAGACAACTCTGAACTAAGGCATCTGCTTTTGACTTCCATCGATGCGATGGAAATGCCAAGGGGCATTTTTGTGATGAGAGTTGAGGCTTCCATGGCGGACTATTCCCCAGTTCATTTGATTCGGCTAGAGCCGCATAGTGGCCTTACAATACTGAGAGTCGTGTTTTTTGGTAACATCGAATATGTGCTTACGGCAAGACCACTTTCCAGTGACTTTCTGAATAATCTTAAGCGGTTGCTTCAAGTTGAAAATTTACATGCTATTGTTTACCAGCAACAGTTGGCCAAATCTGTAAAATCTTTCTGGACAGTAACAGATGACGGAGAAACCAAATGCATAGCGGCATCAAAACCCGCATAACCCAGCGCTGCACCCGATCGCCCATACTGCGGGCTCCGGGTGAGCTTTTCGTTAGTTTTCGATAACAAGAAACAGCAAATGCTAAGAGTGCTTTCGAAATTTGTCTTACGAATGTTTGGCTGGACGGTAGAGAAGGATCTACCCCTTAAAGAGAAATATGTGCTTGTAGGAGCTCCGCATACGAGTAATTGGGATTTTCCTCTTGGCATTCTTGGAATGTTGGCAATGGGATTGCGTTTTCGCTGGGTAGGGAAACATACTATCTTCAAAGGACCGACAGGACTGATGCTCAAGTCTATTGGTGGAATTCCGATAGATAGAAGAATTCGGTCTAGTTTCATAAAACAAATGGTAGAACTTTTTAATACCGAAGAGAATATGATTCTAGCCATTACGCCTGAAGGCAGTCGATCGAAAACATTATATTGGAAAACAGGATTTTACTATATTGCATTAGATGCAACCGTTCCGATCGCGCTTGGTTATATTGACCACAGGGAAAAGAAGATAGGTGTCGGATATTCCTTTTTTCCCTCTGGCAATATCGAAAAGGACATAGAAATAATCAGAAGGTTCTACGAAGGCAAGACAGGAAGGCATCGAGAGAACCAGGGAGAGATAAGAGTGCACACTAAGGAAATAAAGAAAGCTAATAATTCATTCAAACCGACGCAATAATGCGCGGCTTAATTCAGTCGAAGGTACTGCTATTATGTTGCCAAGTCACCTAACCCACTGAAAACATTTAGATATTAACCATGCAGCCTGGAAACACAATTTTAAATAATAATATCAAATAGATACAGCTGATTTCCCTGAGTTCTCCAATCGAATTGACAACAT
>JAUWMY010000306.1 GCA_030612945.1 Desulfobacteraceae bacterium | reverse complement strand
ATTTCCTACGGTTCCTTAATTATCCTGTTCGATTTGACACATGGGGATTCTTTATTATCTTCTCATATCCGTAGCCCATGACATCAATCTTGGATTGAAGATTACATAGGAGACTGTCGAAAAAGCCATTTTAGAGAGGTGCCTTTTGAGTGAAATCACTCTATGTTGACCCTTTTTAACAGCCTTCGATCAGTATTATTTGAATCGTCTCTCTCATAACTTCCTTTCGCTATGTATGGAATGATAGATTCCTTATCGCCTTCTTGTTTTCCTCTTATGTAAACCCATAGCTGGCACACCCATAATTTATGATCTTTTCTATATTGTGAAACATACAGTACATTAACCACTGTATGTTTACCTTGATTTTCCCTCTCAGAGTGAAACGATATAATTGCTCTATGTACCTGATATTGGCAAACGCAGGTTCTACGATGGCCAAACGTTGAGGGTATATCTTGCGCCCCTGTTCGGTGTCTACCTTTGCAGCGAAGGCCCTGGCAAAATGATGTAGGCGAGAACCGATTTGTAGAGATTGTGGTCAGAAACCTGACCATGCTTGACAGGAAGAAGGAGAACGGTGCTCCACTTATCGAAGATGATGATATACCCTTTTAGGATTTTGTATTTGGGATTGCGGAATTGGGAATTCGTGTATTCTTAAATTCTTATGACAAATGACAATTGACGAATGACAGTTAATTCCATCAAACAATACTACAGTGTTGACGAGATGGCCGAATATTTCGCCATTTCGGTGAGGACGGTATATCGCCTCATAGATGAGGGGGAATTGAGGCACACCAAAATCAGGGAATGCCTCCGAATAACGGTGGATGAAATATCGAGATATGAAAGGAAATTGAAAAGAGATATGATTGAGCAATGAACCAGCTTGGGTTAGGCACCTTGTGCCCTTCGCCTGACCTTACCTTGCACCAAAAACCCAAAAAAGCCCTCATCAGGCTATAAGATTCCCAATGAGGGCTTTATATAAGCTTCTAACAGGAGAAGAAAATCTATGCCGTTATCTAACCATTTCTCTGATTTTCCACTTGATTTTCTCCATTAGTTCCAAAAATCCCCTGTACTTTGTGCCTTGCTCGATTATCAAGGCACTCTGTCTTCCGTGTTGTTTCCATATCAGGGCCAATACAATTCCCAGATCCAGTTAAAAAGGGACAGAGACGAGAAGGGCCAAGGACAGCCTGCCGAAGACTCATAACTGTCCGAAAAGTGTGTAGTGATCCAGCGACTGATTTTCCAATCCCCCAATCCCTGCTCTATGCTCTTCACGCCATGTGCTCTGCGCTATATCTCCTGCAATATCCTCTGCATTGTTATGTGTGCTGCTATCATATGCACGTCTTCCACTTTTTGCATGTCATCAGCCTCGACTAATATTGGGATATCCACCCTGGAGTAAAGCCTACCTCCGGAAAATCCACATAATCCGACTGTAATACCCCCGTTAGCTTTGGCGTAATCAACAGCCTTGAGGACGTTCAAAGAATTGCCGCTCCCTGATATGCCGATCACCACATCTCCCGGAGCAAAGAAGTTTTTCAACTGTTCTACGAAGATATCGTCGTAAGACAAATCATTGGCATAGGCCAGCATGGTTGAGATGCTGTCGTTGAGGCATATCATCTTAAATTTCTTGTCTTTGTTTAGAGAGCATCCTTTATTGATATCACAAACCCAGTGTGAAGCTGTTGAGGCACTCCCACCGTTACCCATTACAAAGATCCGCTTGCCTTCTTTGTACGCATCGATCATGGTATCAATCAACCGCTCAAACTGATCATGTGGGAAAGTATCCAGATGCCTTTTGAGCTGTTCAATATAATCATACGAAAAATTCTTCATAGTGTTCGCCTAATTCTCTCCTCGTTTGACCCAAGCCGCTTACTGTCTATGCGTCTTGCGCCCTGCTCCATGCGCTTCGCGCTTCTTCATAGGATTCCGGTGTCCCGATATCCATGAGAAACTCCTCAATACAGTATGCCCTCATCTTGCCAACCAGTTTCGGAATCACATGGAACCCCAGATCCAGAGGGTATGGGGAAGATGCTAATTGGGGAAGTAGATCAAAGATCCTGTGATCAGCCATATACACGCCCGCTGCTGCCAGATCTGACTTGGGATTCTCGGGTTTTTCAACAAAGCCTTTTACCAAACCGTTTTCTCCAACCTCTGCTATGCCGCACTGCCTTGGTCTGTTTGTCTTAAAAACCCCAAGGGTAAAGGGCAGGCCGTGTTGGCAATGGAATGTATAAATTTTAGTAAGGTTCACATCTGTAAGATTATCTCCGTATAAAATAAAAAAGGGCTTCCCATCGGCAACCCAGTCCCTGTTTGCCAGCAATGTCCCGGCACTCCCGAGCAGTTCCGGCGCATAAAAGAGGCGAATCTTAGGTCTCACATTGTATGAACTCTCTATCACCTGCATACTGTTTAGCCCGTGAAATGCTTTGCCTATTTTACTATGGCCTACTGCATACTTCCTGCTCTCAAAGAATTCCTCCACCTTTTCATGAAGCCAGTGCGTATTAATCAAGACTTCATCGATTCCATGTTCTCCCAAATGTTCTATCCAGATCTGAATGAGCGGCCTCCCATCAATTGGCAAAAGACACTTGGGAATTTCATTTGTAAACGGCCTCAACCTTGTCCCTAATCCCGCAGCTAACAAAAATGCTTTCATTATTTATAGCTACTGAGCTGATAAACCAATAAGCTGTTAAGCCTGCTTTTATCTCTTCCGAACTCTATAGCTTAACAGCTCATCATCTATCTCAAATATCTCCCCATTCTGCACAGGAATCATCCTGTAATGATTCAAATCCATCTTTTGTGCGTGAAGCAGCAAGACCCGAATGATGGCCACATGGGTAACGACCAGAATCCCCTTTCCATCACTTTTTGATTTTATCTTTTCTAGTCCATTCAATAATCGCCCCTGAAGTTCCTCTAAGGTTTCCCTTCCCGCGAAAACCAGTTCTGCAGGCCTCGTGTTCCAGGTCCTCCATTCTTCAGGGTATTTTCTTTTAATCTCCTCCTCCCTCATTCCCTCCCATGGCCCCAGCCTCATCTCTTTAAAATTCTCTTCCGTGGCAGGCTGTTTGTTCAGAAACCCACCAATGATTTCCGCTGTCTGGACCGCCCTTTTCAGGGGACTCGTGTAAATGTTGCCAATTTCAAAACATGCCAACCCTTCTGCCGCTTCTCTTGCCTGCTGCCATCCTCTCGCCGTTAACCCCTCCTCGCTACAGCCCGCATAGATCTTCCTTACATTGGACGGAATCTCACCATGCCTGACGAAATACCACTTCATAATTGACACTGAAATTTGTGCGCTCTCCCAAACCAAAAAGTTGGTTCAATTGCGCCTCGATCTCAGGGGTGTTATAATAATTGACAGAGAATCCAAGAGCTAAGGCATCGACAGAGACTAACTGGTGCGTTCATGGGTAAAGGAAAAGATAAGGACTTTAGAAAATCAAGAAGGGCCATAGCCGCGACATAGTCCCCCGCGTGTGTCTATCCCGTGGAATATGTCTCCATTGTACTGGGGCTCTTTGCGCCTGGCGATTACTGCCGACTGTTTATTTAAATTCCCCAATCCTTCAATTCCATATCCTCAACGCTTCTGAAGCTCGCCTAACTCCTCTCCACGGCTCTCACCACATTCAACTCCTTCATGCTTTTCATGGCATACTCCATGATATCCTCCACATTATCCTGCTCATAGAGCCAACTAACATAATCTCTCACACTTTCCTCCGGAGTATGTTGTGGTTGCCAGCCCAATGCCATGATTCTTGAAATATCAGAACAGGCATTGCGGGTATCTCCAAAGCGATAAAGACCGGGCAACTCCTGTTCCAGAAGCATGTTGGTTTTACGTTTTTGTACTTCCCTGCGAACGATTTCAGCAAACTCCCTTATGGTATAAGGAAATCCTCCTCCAACGTTAAACACCTCATAATTCATTCGATCCTCTTCAAGCGCCATGACATTAGCCCGCACAGCATCTCTTATATTCACAAAATCCCTGCACTGGAGCCCATCTTCGTAAATAATAGGCGCCTTATCAAAATAATAGTTTAAAGAAAAAATCCGACATGCCCCGCTGTAGGCATTATAAAAGGATTGTCTGGGCCCCTGTACAATGGAATAACGTAAGGCCACAGACGGTATCTGATAACGGCGACCGAAAATGATCGCCTGTAATTCTTGAGAGTACTTAGCAATTGCATATGCATTGGGGGGAGCCGAATGGCTTTCCGCAGTCCACTGCCAGTTCATGGGCGAATGGCATACGGGACAAAAATGTTCCCATATTCCTTTTTTGAGCTGAGATTCA
>JAUWMY010000388.1 GCA_030612945.1 Desulfobacteraceae bacterium | reverse complement strand
CATTGTTTCCTTTATTGCCAGGGCGATATTCCTGCCGGCCTTTATGCCTGAATAGGTGGGCAACAACCCGGCTGCGCCTGCCATGGCCGATATTATAGTATCCACTTCTGTCATGGTCGCCAGGCGGATAAATCCCTCGGTTCCAAAGAAGATTTCCGGCCTGCCGGAGTTGGTCAGTTGAGCCTTCAGTTCATTGGCTGCGGTTTCTTCTATCACAGCAACGGCCAGGGGCTGAAAGCGTTTGATCTGTTCTAAAAGCAGCCTGATATTTTTGCCGGCCGCCAGGGCTGTCACCTGGTATTTTTCAGGATTCGCCTGGATCACCCTGAGAGCATTTACACCGATGGAACCTGTGGAACCTAATATGGCTATATTCTTCATATCAATGTTTTTCCGGCCCTTTACTGTAAGTTCTCAATAAATTCGGGCGCTCACAACCGGATTAATGTCTTAAGCGAATGACAATGGCCGTACATCCTTTCGGAGTTTAGGCGTGAGCCTTTTATAAAATCCTTACGGATAAATTCCACCCGAACTTTTTGAGATGTACCTTCTTATATCCTATCTTATTGAAAAAGAAAGATACACATAAAGCACGGGGATGCAAAAGAGCAGCCCATCGATCCTGTCCAGAATTCCGCCGTGCCCCGGAAGTAAATGACCTGAGTCTTTTATCCCATAATTTCGTTTTAGCATGGACTCGGATAGATCCCCTATCTGTCCTGCCACAGACAGGGATGCGGCCAGAATCAGAATATTAACATCGAGTCGGTGCATGGGTATGATTTTCAAAAAAAAGAAAGCAACAATTAAGCTACTTAAAAGTCCTCCAATGGCGCCTTCCCACGTCTTCCCGGGGCTGATGGCCTCATAGAGCTTGTGTTTGCCGAAAAGTTTTCCAGCGTAAAGAGCACCGGTATCACTCGCAAAGATGACAGCCAGGAGAAAAAAAATCCAGATACTTCCTTTAGGATAGTACCGGTCAATGTGCAAAAGCATTGTCAGGGGGATACTTACGTAAAGGGGGCCTAATACTGCTTTGCCGATATCTGACGTCCATTGTTGACTGGGAGCCGGATGCGTTAACATGTAGTAAGCCATGGGGACGAATGCCCAGAGCACAATAACTACAGGTACGAGCAAAATTTGGCGTTCGAAGATTACGGCAAACAGTAAAAACGTAAGAAAATAGCTGGACCACCGGACAAATTTCGGAAGATCAGGAACGGTCATTCTGTAAAACTCAATTAGACCGACCAGGGATGCGAGATAAAGGAGTGTATAAAAGGGCAATCTGAGCTGGCAGGTTATAAGGAAAACAAGAATGGGTACGGCGATTATACCCGTAAGCCATCGTTTCAAATGCATGCCCCGAACCTTCTCTCCCTTCCCTGAAAATCCTGGATAGCCGCTAAGTATTCTTCCTTGCCGAAGTCCGGCCACAGGGTGGGTGTGACATGGATTTCAGTATATGCAATCTGCCACAGAAGAAAATTACTAACACGATATTCACCGCTTGTTCTGATCAGCAAGTCAGGTTCGGGCATGTCTGGCATATACATGAACTTTGATATCAGTTGCTCCGAGATATCATTGGCAGATATCCCACCTTCTTCGATTCTCGTGGCTATTTTTCTGATAGCGTCTGCGATTTCTTGCCTCCCCCCATAGCTGAGGGCCAACGTGAGGACCATGTCCTTGTTGGAGGCGGTTTTTTCGATGGTCTCAAGGAGTATTTTCCTTGTATTATCAGGCAGCTTATGGGTCCTTCCTATGGTTTGGATCCGTATGCCGTTTTCCTGCATTTCTTTCAGTTCGCCCTTGAGAAAACGCTTCAGGAGCTTCATGAGGGCCTGGATTTCAAGTTTAGACCTTTTCCAGTTTTCTTCGGAAAATGCATATAAGGTGAGCCACTGGATTCCAATTTCACGGCTGGTTCTGACGATTTCCCTTACGGCTTCCGTTCCCTTCTCATGCCCAAGAAATCTGTTAATACCTCTTTTTTTGGCCCACCTGCCATTGCCGTCCATAATAACTGCCACATGCCTGGGTATTTTATTTGGATCAATCAAGGTCATACTGTCCTGTTTGTAGATGCAGGGAATTGAAAAAATTGAGGGATTGAGGAGTTAGAATTCCATTATTTCTTTTTCTTTTTCAGCGGTGATTTCGTCTATTTTTTTTATTGAGTCGTCCGTTATCTTTTGTACATCATCATGGGATTTGTACATTTCATCTTCTGAGATCTGTTTTTCGTTTTTCAGCTCTTTGAACATTTCATTGGCGTCTCGCCTGTGGTTACGGAGAGCAATTTTGCTCTCCTCTGCCATTTTTTTCGCCAATTTTGCCAGCTCTTTTCGCCTTTCCTCGGTCAATGGGGGAATGCTTATTCTGATAATCTTGCCATCATTCATGGGGGTCAGACCCAATTCGGATTTCAGGATGCTTTTTTCTATCTCCGCAATTATAGACTGATCCCAGGGCTGAATGGTGATAAGCTTGCTTTCAGGCACAGAAATCGATGCAACCTGTTCCACCGGCATTTGAGTATCATAACATTCGACCTTGATGCCGTCCAGTAACGCCGTGGAAGCACGGCCAGTTCGTATCTTTTTGAAGTCTCTTTTCAGGGCTTCCCCGGTCTTACTCATCTTTTCCCGCAGCTCGGAAATGATTTCATCCTTCATGATGGTTCCCCTGTTATTAAAGTCCCAACCTTTTCTCCGTTAACAGCCTTTATTATATTACCTTTTTCCCTAAGGTTAAAGACAATTATCGGCAATTCCTGACCCATGGCCAATGAAACACCGGTCAGGTCCATAACCTTTAAATTCCTTTTTATCACCTCACGGTAGGTCAACTGGGGGAATTTTCTGGCAGAAGGCTCTAATTCAGGATCAGCGTCATAAACCCCGTCCACCTTTGTTGCCTTCATGAGTATATCAGCGTCAATTTCCATAGCCCTGAGAGCCGCCGCAGTATCTGTTGTGAAAAAAGGGTTGCCGGTGCCGGCCCCAAAAAGCACAATGCAGTTCTTCGACAGGTGGCTGATAGCCTTCCCTCTTACATAAGGCTCGGCAATCTTGATCATATCGATGGCGGTCATGACTCTTGTTTTGGCTCCGATACTCTGTAATGCTTCACTTAGTGCAAGGGCATTAATAACAGTTGCCAACATACCCATGTAATCAGCAGAAACGCGCCCCACACCGTAATTAGCAGACTGAAGCCCCCTGAATATATTCCCGCCGCCAATCACAATTGCCACTTCGACCCCAAGTTTGTGTACTGAGAATATCTCGGATGCCACTTCTTCAAGCACTGAGGGCTCGATGCCAAAGGATTCGTCCCCCATCAGGGCCTCTCCGCTTAATTTGAGCAGGATGCGTTTGAAACAGGGCTGCTTAGCCTTCATCCACATACTCCTAATCCGGACAAGCCGGAATTGAATATTGACGATTGAATATTGAAGATTTGTGGTATCGCTTCGCTCTGTCTTTTCTATTAAAATCGATAGAATTGCTTAAATATTCAATCTGGC
>JAUWMY010000406.1 GCA_030612945.1 Desulfobacteraceae bacterium | reverse complement strand
TGAACATGATGGGCATACATACAACCCTTCCCCTTGAACGAACTGGCTGCTCGCTACCACCACCTTGGCCAAGTCCATCCGCTTTTCCACCGCCACTTCATACAAAAGGGCTGTCCCCGCGGCGTTCACATGGAAAAAGGTGGAAAAATCCGGCAGGTAATCCTGGTAGGCGGCAAAATGAAAAACCGCGTCAACACCCTCAAGACTCCTCTCCCAGTCCGCTCGATTCCGCACATCGCCCAGGATAAATTCAGCCTCATCCGGAACCCCCCCCGGCTTACCATTCAGATGCACCGGCTGCTGGAGATTGTCCAAAATACGTATTTCATGGCCTAGCTTCAAAAGTGCATCTGCCGTGTGAGAGCCGATAAAGCCGGCACCCCCTGTCACTAAAATTTTCAAGATTGCACCTTTTTCTTTTCCAAAAATGATTTTGAACTGTTAAGCTCGCAAGCTCATAAGCTTAGCGGCTTTCATCTATACTATTTAGCCGAATAACTCCGATCATCAAAAATAACCTTACTCCCGCTCCTCTCCAACATAAACGGCATCTCCCGATAATCCTTCATCACCTCAAACACCGCATTCTGCCTTTCTCTCGGCACCACCAGCATCAAAAATCCGCCTCCGCCCGCTCCGGCTATCTTTCCCCCCAAGGCTCCCGCTTCCTTAGCCTTTTGATACATCGCCTCTATTCTCCCATTTGTAATCCCTGACGCCATTTTGGATTTTAATTCCCAATTTTTATCCAACAACCGCCCACATTTCTCGATATCGCCTTCCCCCACCGCTTTTTTAAAGCGTTCTACAAGTGACACCATCTCGCTCATGATGTCGAATTTTTCCTGCTCTGAGAAATTCTTTTTCTGTTCGGATAGTATGGCATCTGCACTCCGGGTTAGCCCTGTATAGTAAAGCAACGCAGCTGATGAAAACTTTCGCAAAAGACTGTTGTCGATTTCAATCGGAATCCTTTTAACCGTATCATCACGTTGAAAAACAAACTCATTGAGATTTCCATAGGCCGCTGCATACTGATCCTGCCTTCCGATCGGTTTGCCGAGGATATCGATCTCAATCCGGCATGCCTCTTTAGCAAGCTGTTCAGCAGTAATCAGTGCGTTTTGATATGTATAAAGCGCATGCAAGAGTCCCACAGTTATTGAACTTGAACTTCCCAAGCCCGAACCTTCAGAAGGGATATCGGCCAACGTAGTAATCTCTACGCCCTTTTCCACTCCTGTTATCCGCATTGTCTCCCGCACCAGGTCATGTCTAATCTCCGATACCTTTTCCACCCGCTCTTTTTCCGTATAATTGAGATAGATAAGCTCGTCGAAACGTTCCTTGACGATCACATATACAAACTTGTCAATAGCAGAGCTTATCACCATCCCATCCCTTTTCTCATAAAAGGCCTTCAGATCAGACCCGCCTCCCACAAAACTCAACCGCAATGGTGTCCTTACGATTATCATGGATTCCCTCAGGAATTCGTTATTGGTTATTTGTGCTGAAATGTAACCGGATAATTTGCCCCCCGTGGAATCTACGAACTATTCCTTTGGGGTGTGGATCGCTCCATCTCCTCAATCTTTTCCGCCAATGACTTTTCTTTCACCTTTTCAATTCTGCTTCCCTTGCCGTAGAGCACCACAGGGATCGTCCTTAACAAAATTTCGAGGTCAAAAAAAAGGGACCAGTTTTCAATATAATAGAGATCCAGGATAACCATATCATCATAGGAAACATCACTCCTGGCCCTCACCTGCCACAGGCCCGTCATGCCCGGTTTGACCCGGAAACGTCGCTTGTGCCAGGGCTTGTAAAAGCCGAATTCCGTGGCCGTGCAAAAGCGGGGACCGACCAAACTCATCTCACCCCGAAACACATTTATTAACTGGGGGAGCTCGTCCAACGAATATTTTCTTAAGATCCGCCCCACTTTGGTGATACGATTTTCATTTTTCAGATAAGACTCTCCGCCACTATTTCCCTGAATGAAGTTCTTCATGAATTCAATATGCCGCTTTCCCCTATCCTCAAGAGCGTTCCCGACCTGTTTTGTTTGAGGTAGAGTTCTTTTGTCATCCTTGACATACATTGAGCGGAATTTGTAACTCAGAAAAGGCTGCCCACCTTTTCCCACCACTTCGCTCTTATAGAATACAGGCCCCTTAGAGTCGCGCTTTATGGCCCATGCAATCACAAGGAACAACGGTAACAAAACCGCTATAAGAAAAGCTGAACCCACGGCATCCATTAGCCGCTTGCATGTAAGCCGCAAAATTCCCACCTCTCCCGAAACAATGCGGTATGTCCTCAGGCCTCCAAATTCCTCGGCCTCCAATCTCTCATTGACATTTTCATAAAGGTTCGAAACCACATGGATGACAAGACCAGCTTTCTTGCACCGGTCAATCAGGTCTAACATCACGCTTTTCTCTATGCTGTTTATGGCAATGATTACCTCTTTAATGCGATGCCTTTGAACAAGGCTTTCCAGATCATAACTGGTTCCTAAGACAGGAAACCCTTCAACAAGGTTTCCTCCCTTTTGAAAATCGTCGTCACAAAAGCCGATAATCCTGAAATAACTCCTGGGATTCATTTTTAAATAGCGGCACACCATTTCTCCATGTTCGCCTGCACCTAAGATAAGAGTTTTCTTCTGTAGCTTGCCTCTGCTTACCAGGAAAAAATATATACGGGGCACCATAATCGTACGAAAGGCCAGCATGAGAAGAAACGACAAAAGAAAAGCTAAGCCTATGGTGAGCCTGCTGTCGGCAATGTATTCAGTTTTTGAGAAGAAGATGATCACAATAAATACGGCCAAAACCTTTGTATAGCACTGTAAAAGAGACTGGATTTGATGCAGGGGATTGGTAATGGCCTGGTACTTATAAAGACCGGCCAGTTGAAAAACCGATAAGAAAATGATCACTGCCAGAACAATGGAGGGAACATAGTATGCCGGGTAAGGTCCTGCGGCCTTATAAAAACCAGACCCAAAGACATACCAGAAGCCCAGGTTAAAACCGGCAACAATAATCAAAACATCCAAAATTGCCAGTGCAATTTTATGTTTGGAAAACAGCATTCTGTAGCTCGCCTTCCAACGCAATCATCTCGCCGTCATTACTTAACGAGAGTGAAGCCGCCTCAAGAACCCTGACCACCGAATGCCCGAATAAGCCATCAGAAATCATGTCCTTCTGATTCAACACAGCATGGATAAAATCTTCGCACTCTTTTTTCAAAGGTTCGGCACTGGATAGTTCAACCACTTCAATCTTTCCCGGTGCGTAAAAGATATGTCTCTTTTGAGCATCTGCATCCAAACGCGTATCCATAGGAGGGCCAACAATTCGCAGCTTTTCGCCGGCAGTCTCGTCAAACTTCATTGAACCGTTCTTGCCTGCCAGGAAAA
>JAUWMY010000546.1 GCA_030612945.1 Desulfobacteraceae bacterium | reverse complement strand
CGGATCCCTGATCCGGCCGCCGGGATAATGGCTACTGTTTTGTTGAGGTTGGAAGCATTCTGTTTTTTTGACATACGCCGTAAGCAACCTTTTATAAAAAACAGGCCCTGGAAAACCAGGGCCCAGACACTAACCTGATTAATCAAAATGGCCCGTCGCGGATTAGGGTGAAAGCCTTTGTTCACATCATGTAGGGTGGCATTTTATATGCCACCACAACCCCGGTCGGGTATGAAACCCGCCCCTACAATGCTTTTGTGCTATGTTCCCGACCTGATTTTCACACTAATCCGCGATGCTCCTTAAAAAGTTCTGCATTCGCCTGTTTCAGCCTTGAGCCACCTTTCTTGTCTGCTTCTTCAAGCGATTGATGCGACGACGCAGAATATCAATTTTTTTCCTGTCTTTTGTTTTACGCGCTTCTTGCTTATCCAATCTAAATTGGACGATCTTTTTTTTCAGGTCTTTCACGCTTGAGGTGGGCTTAATTGACTTCTTTTTTTTCTCCTGTGCCGGCTTTTCGTCCTCAATGCCTCTATCTTTATTAATAATATCAAGCAGTTCCTCTTTTTTCATGGAGGTTACACCGGTAACCCCGGGGATTTCCAAAGCTACCTCTTTCAGTTCCTTAACCGTCATTTTCTCAAGAGGTTTTTGCAATTCCTGTCTTTCTTCCTTGATCTCTTTCTCAGTCCCCCTGGCCTCGTAAATAACCGCTAATAGCTCTTCTTTCTTCATAACGCTAAACCCGGTAACCCCGGGAATCTCTTTGGTTATCTCCCTCAATTCCTTGACAGTCATCTCTTCCAAAGGTTTCTCGGAGCCCTGTGTTTCTTCCGGTGTTTCTTCCTTTTTAATTTCATCTTCCATAGTAAGTTCTCCTGCTGTATTCTCTTAACTAATTTCCATCGACAAATTCATCTGATCCCCCTCCCCCAAGGGGAGGGGTGAGATTTTCCCCCTTAAGAGAAAACGGATCTACTACTTCTTAATAAAAGGCGTGAAGAGATCAATCGGGATCGGAAAAAATGTTGTTGTACTGCTCTCTGAAGCTATCTCCCTCAGGGTCTGCAGGTATCTCAACTGAAGGGCCTCGGGATGTTTGGCTATTATTTCCGCAGCCTCTGTCAGCCGATTGGCGGCCTGAAATTCAGCTTCTGCATTGATGACCTTGGCCCGCCGCTCCCTCTCGGCCTCAGCCTGCTTGGCCATGGCTCTCTGCATTTCCTGTGGAAGGTCAATATGCTTTACTTCAACTGTGGAGACCTTTATGCCCCACGGATCAGTTTGTTTATCAAGGATGCCCTGTAACTGGGTGTTGATTTTTTCCCTTTCTGCCAGCAGTTCATCAAGCTCCACCTGCCCGCATACACTCCGCAGTGTAGTCTGTGCCAGTTGTGACGTGGCAAAAAGGTAATTCTCCACCTCAATAGTAGCATTTCTAGGCTCCATAACCCGGAAATAGATGACCGCATTCACCTTAACGGAGACGTTATCCCTGGTGATTACATCCTGCGGAGGCACATCCATGGCCACAAGGCGCAGGCTCACCTTGACCATCTTATCGAAGACCGGAATGAGGATAATTAATCCCGGGCCTTTGGTTTTGATCACGCGGCCAAGACGAAAGATCACGCCTCGCTCATATTCCTTTAAAACTCTAATGGCTGACATGAGGAAAAGCACAATCAGCACTATTGCAAGAATGTAAAACATGTTGTCCTCCCTTTAGTTAAAAGTATATGAAATCGTATCCCGCAGATGGCAGGAAAAATAAAAATATTTCTTCTATGTTCTATTCTTAGGGCTTGCGCAGAAATAACTTCGCAGAATTGGTACCCAAATTTAGGCCAGATTTGGCTGCGCCGATTGAGCAAATCCACAGGAATAGTAGTACTATTTCGAGGATTTTGCGATTAAGGCGC
>JAUWMY010000239.1 GCA_030612945.1 Desulfobacteraceae bacterium | reverse complement strand
GTTCAAAAGGGTTTATCCAGGCCGGTGTAAACGGTGGTGTATTTGGATTTAGCATGCCTGATGAAAAGGGTGTGTGGAAAGGGCTTGACGTTGATACTGCGAGGGCCATTGCCGCTGCAGTATTTGGTGATGCTAATAAAGTGAAATTTTTGGCGCTGACGGCCGTGCAGCGTTTGCCCGCTCTTCAGTCAAAAGAGATTGATGTTTTGTGCCGTAATACCACGCAGACATTAACTCGTGAAACCGTGAACGGTCTTAATTTCTGTCATGTAAACTATTATGACGGTCAGGGATTCCTGGTGCCAAAGAAACTGGGTCTCAAGAGCGCTATGGAGCTTGAGGGCGCCACAGTGTGTGTTTTGCCAGGAACCACAACCGAGATGAATGCGGCGGATTTCTTCCGGGCAAATAACATGAAGTGGAAACCGGTTGTGATCGAGCAGACTGCCGAGCTCAACAAGGCCTTTTTTGCCGGTCGCTGTGACTGCCTGACCTCGGACCTCTCCCAGTTGGCCGCCCAACGGTCTGTGTCCCCCAACCCGGATGATTACGTCCTTCTGCCTGAGATTATTTCCAAGGAGCCTCTCTGCCCGGTGGTCCGGCACGGGGATGACCAGTGGTATGATGTCGTTAACTGGACAGTCATGGCCCTCATACAGGCTGAAGAATTCGACATCACTTCAAAAAATGTGGACAGCTTTCTTAAAAGTAAGGATCCTGCAATAATGAGATTTTTAGGGGTAACTCCTGGTATGGGCAAGGCCCTTGGTCTTGATGATAAATGGGCTTACAACATCATCAAACAGGTGGGCAACTACGGCGAAATCTTCGAGCGTAACGTCGGGCTCAATACTCCCCTTAAGCTTGAGCGCGGTTTGAATGACCTGTGGACAAGGGGTGGACTGATGTATTCCGCAGCATTTAGATAATCTTTTCTCCGGGTGCCCCTATTAAATTGAGGGGCACCCTCTTGTTTTATCCCTCCTTGGCCAACACGGTGTCTGATGAGAATAGAAATTCGACAGGCCTGCGCGCGGCCTCGTTTTAGAGGTTTGGACAAGAGACCGGGGCTACAAAAGGATACGAAAAATTCATGGAGGACTCACTTCCGGGCAGTGTTCCATTCTGGCTTGACCCCAAAAAACGGGCCATCATGTTTCAGATTGCCGTGTTTGCCATGGTGGGGCTGCTGGCATATTATCTTGTATCTAATACCCTTATAAACCTTAAAAAACAATCTATCGCCACAGGATTCAGCTTTTTCCATAAGGAATCTTCTTTTGAGATCGGTGAATCCCTGATTTCTTACTCGGCGGCCAGTTCATATGGCCGTGCCTTAATTGTCGGGGCCCTTAATACTTTGAAGGTCTCCTTCATAGGCATTGTGATCACGGTGATCCTTGGGGCCATTCTTGGGGTAGCAAGACTCTCCAGCAACTGGCTGGTGTCAAGGCTGTCGTCCATTTACATTGAAGTTATGCAGGATATCCCGATACTCCTACAATTGTTTTTCTGGTATGCCATGTTTTACGAAACATTTCCAGGCCCCCGTCAGGCCCTATCACCCATAAATGGACTTTTCCTGTGTAACCGTGGGGTGGCCTTCACTGTTCCGGCTGCCAATCCTGCCCATAAATACATGTTTCTGTCCCTCATATTGGCTTGTGTTGTAGCCTACGTCATCCGTCGCTGGGCAAAAAAGCGGCAGGACGAAACAGGGAAGATTTTCCCGGTTTTCAGCATCTCCATCGGTCTTATCATAGGAACCCCTCTGGTCACATGGTTGTTCTTCGGTGCGCCCACAAAGATGGATATCCCAAAACTTGTGGGTTTTAATTTCACAGGAGGCATAACGCTCAGTCCGGAATTTATTAGCATTCTTTTGGGTTTGATCCTGTATACGGCCGCCTTTGTTGCTGAGGCAGTGCGGGCAGGGATTCAGTCTGTAAGTAAAGGGCAAAGAGAGGCCGCCATGGCAATTGGACTAAGACCACCCCTCGTATTAAACTTGGTTATTCTGCCCCAAGCCCTAAGGGTGATTATCCCTCCATTGACAAGTCAGATGCTTAACCTGACAAAGAACAGTTCCCTGGCAGTGGCCATTGGATACCCCGATTTTGTTTCTGTTGCTAACACAACTATCAACCAGACAGGTCAGTCCATAGAAGGAGTGGCACTTATCATGGCGTTATATCTTATTTTCAGCCTATCCACCTCGGCCTTTATGAACTGGTACAACAAAAGAGTTGCCCTTGTGGAAAGATAAAATAGCTGTCGCGATTTTATAAAACGCGGCTTTTCCGCTTATAAAACTTATGTAAAATGAACCATGGAAGAATCTATTCAAAGGACACAAACTGACGAATTAAAACCCTCTGTCACCAGTGTAGGGGCCATTGGATGGGCGAGATCCAATCTATTCAACGGTGTTTTTAACTCGATCCTCACAATTGTGACCCTGTACCTGCTCTGGGAAATCATACCGCCCCTCTTTCAATGGGCGTTCATTGACAGTGTGTGGCACACGACAGGAAAGGCATGCCGGGGAATCGATGGCGCCTGCTGGTCTATCATACCGACAAACCTGCGGTTTATCATTTTTGGTTTTTTTCCTTACGAATCCCAGTGGAGGCCTCTCCTTGCCATGTTTATTCTATTCGGTCTCCTTTTTTACAGCAGGGATCGGAAGCATTGGACAAAATATTTGGGCTACGGATGGATTGCCGGTCTTTTTGTTATGGGCCTCCTCATGAAGGGAGGGCTTTTTGGATTGACTCCGGTGGAAAGTACCCAGTGGGGAGGTTTGCCCCTGACACTCCTTCTCTCTGTTTTTGGCTTAACGGCCGCTTACCCGCTGGGCGTAGTGCTTGCCCTGGGACGTCAATCGAAAATGCCTGGCGTAAAATGGCTTTCTGTCATTTATATTGAATTGATCCGGGGTGTGCCTTTGATCAGCCTGCTGTTTATGTCGTCGATCATTTTCCCCCTGTTTTTACCCGAGGGGATCACTATCAATAAAATTCTCCGGGCCCAGGTGGCCATTATCCTCTTCACTGCTGCATACATTGCCGAGGTAGTCCGTGGAGGGTTGCAGGGTATGTCCCGCGGACAGTATGAAGCCGCGGAATCAATGGGATTGAATTACTACCTGACAATGCGACTGGTTATCCTTCCGCAGGCCCTGAAGATCGTGATTCCGCCCACGGTGAGTATCCTCATTTCTGCGTTTAAGGATACATCGCTTGTGGTGATAATTGCCCTTTACGACGTGCTTAAGACCACGCAATCGGTTCTTTCCAACCCTGAATGGATGGGTTTTAGCCGGGAGGCATATATCTTTGTTGCCATACTTTATTTCTTAGGCTGTTTTTCCATGTCAAATTTCAGTCGTAAACTGGAAAAGGAGTTGTCTGCTGGTGAACAGCAATAAATAAAGAGTAAGGAGTGAAGATTGACAAGAAACAAGTGATGGGTAATGAGTAACGAGCAGTTATAAACAGCAACGAGAGGCTTTTATGAACAAGGAATTATTAAAAAATACTGAAAAACAGAGTTCTAATGATGCGATGATTGAAATTACCAATATGCACAAGTGGTTTGGCGACTTCCATGTACTTCAGGGCATAGACCTTACAGTGCAAAAAAAGGAACGTATCGTCATTTGCGGCCCTTCAGGTTCCGGTAAATCAACCTTGATACGCTGCATCAATCGCCTGGAGGAACATCAAAGGGGCAGGATCATCGTCGATGGTATTGAGTTGACTAATAACATCAGAAATATCGAGAAAATCCGTGCAGAAGTAGGTATGGTATTTCAGCACTTTAACCTTTTTCCTCACCTGACCATTGTTGAAAACCTGACCTTAGGGCCCATATGGGTAAGAAAGGTCCCTAAGTTCGAGGCAGAAGAAATAGCCATGTTTAATCTGGAAAAGGTGCACATAGCCGAACAGGCCAAGAAATATCCGGGGCAGCTTTCAGGCGGTCAACAGCAGCGTGTGGCCATTGCCCGCAGTCTCTGTATGAATCCAAAGATCATGCTATTTGATGAACCTACCTCTGCTCTTGATCCGGAAATGATTAAGGAAGTGCTGGATGCCATGATCGAATTAGCTCAAGAAGGCATGACCATGATAGTCATCAGTCACGAAATGGGCTTTGCCAAGAGCGTAGCCCACCAGGTTCTTTTCATGGACTTTGGTAAAATAGTGGAAGGAAACACTCCGGAAGAATTTTTTGAAAACCCTCAGCATGAACGGACCAAACTCTTCCTCAGCCAGATTCTGCATTAATTGCTCATTATGCTTTCCCAAATCTCTTCAGGTGGAGACAAAACAATGCCATCGCTGTCAATTACAAGCCTGTTTGCCTCTGATTGATACTTCCCGAAGATTTGATCTATCTGACCCATCAGTTTTTCAATTTTCATATCACTTAAAGTCTCGAGGATTTTGAGATCATCTTCAGCCTGCTGATAAAGAAATGCCAACTCTTGACTGGCAATATCAAGGTATTGAATCTTCTCATTTAGCCTGGAGATATAAACAAGAATTTTCTGAATGAGTTTGATGTTATAGTCAATACGTGGGTTGCGAATTGCCTCCTGACAGGAGGTTATTCTCAACTTTCTCTTTTCTCCTTTAATTTCTTCTTTCAGTTCTACCATGGTCTGACTGAGTTGTTTAATCAGCTTTGATGCCTGTGCCTGTCGTTGAATGACTTTATCTCGTAGTGATGAGATCTCCGCCATCTTATTGGTGAGGTCAGATAACTTAAAATTGTTTGCTAATATGTTACCTGGTAGCAGAAGTAGAATTATGAAAAATAATCCCCAGATACAGTTTTTTTGTCTAAGTTTGATATCCGTCTTCACGTTGTTTTTTCCTTGATTCATTTTCTGTGCCTGCCCGCTAAATGTACTTTTTTCCCTGATTCTTCCCAGTGAGATATTCCTTTCAAGCTAACAAGCTCAAGCTCCTCTCCCTGCCATTGAGATAAGTATTCTACCACCTCAGGAGACACTTCTTT
>JAUWMY010000155.1 GCA_030612945.1 Desulfobacteraceae bacterium | reverse complement strand
TTCGTATTTGTTTCGGATTTCGGATTTCGAGTTTCGAATTTTCGGAAAATTAAATAAGCAAATAAGTTTTATTCATTCAACGTGTTAACTCTTTAGATGATTTATCCCTGGGAGTGCGATCCTGTCATTTTTTAACATTTCGTCTGGTGAAGAGACAGGATGTAATTCCGATGAGAGACATGACGATGGCAACGAAGGCGAATATATCCCCGAAACGAGTATAAAACGTAAAAGGAGATTTGGAAATATCAAGAGTCGCCTTCAGGGCCTCGTGGGTGAATGGGTCGCTCTGGTCAATGATATTCCCATGAACCCCTATAAATGCGCTAAGGCCCGTGTTTGCTGCTCGTATCATGGGTATCCTGTTTTCCACAGTCCGGAACGCAGCCATATACAAATGCTGATAGGGTGCGCTCGTCATATCGAACCATGCATCGTTTGTAATGTTTATAAAAATATTTGCCCCTTCCCGAGCATGGGCGCGGGCAAGTTCCGGAAAAATGGCCTCGTAGCATATTAAAATGCCCATGGAGATTTTGCCCTGTCTCATAGGGGCTATCCTGGCACCGGCATCAAAATCGCCCGCTGCAGGAACCAGCCGGCTTACAAAGAAAAGGAGTTTTTTTAGAGGGACGTATTCTCCAAAAGGCAGAAGGTGTACTTTATCATAGTACTGCGGAGGCTGGTCATCTGGCGTTACCAGATAAGCGCGGTTGTAATACTTAGGTTTTCCATCAATAATCTTGTAAGCAGGGCTCCCAAAGACAAAGAGCGCTCCGGATTTTCTTGCAATGGAATAAACCTGCGGTGCGTACTCTTTGTTATCCTGGAAGAAAAAGGGCAGCGATGTTTCAGGCCATACAATCAGTCCTGGTTTAAAACCGTAGGTAGAACGGGTTAGCCGTTGGTAAGTCATCATGGTCCTGGCCTGATGGGCGGGGGCCCACTTGACTGATTGGTCGATATTGCCCTGAATAATGACACTATTAAGATGCAGGGGAGGCCCTTTGCCTTTTTGTCCCTGTGTAAGGCGAAAATGGCCGTATGTCAGTGTTAACCCCGCCATCAGAACCGTAAAAAGAAATTCCCATTTATGAAGGCCAAGCCCTCTCTTATGATGTCTAAAAAAGACATGATAGATAAGAATATTTATAATAACTATCAGGAAGGACAGCCCATAGACTCCGCATAAATCAGCAATTTGAATCAGATGCAGGTTCTTGAATTGTGTGTATCCCAGTAGACACCAGGGGAATCCGGTCAGAAGGTGTGCTCGGGCATATTCAAGGCCGACCCAAAAACTTGCGATGAACAAAAGGGCAAAGCGGGATTTCTCAACATAGGCAGAAAAAACCGAAAAAACCCCAAGGTAAAGGGCCAGATAGAGACATAAAAGAAAAAGAGTGGCAGCGCTTAAAAAAGAATTCAGGTCACCGTAATGCCCGATAGCCACTACAATCCAGTATATCAGTGTCAGAAAATGAACGATTCCGGCTATGAATCCCAACTTGAATGCCTTGGAAGGAGGTTCATTTTCGAGGCTTATTAGAAGCGGTACTACAGCGAACCATGCCATCCAATCAAGTCTTCCGGGCGGAAATGCTGCAGTTAGCATAGTGCCTGAAAGGACCGCAAGGAGTGCTTTTCGGGTGGAAATGGCCATGTGTCTATAACTTAGCTCCGTCCCGACTATCAACGGTGAACTATCTATCATTATTAAAGTTCTAAAATGCTTCTACCGAATGGGTCAAGACTGTTCGTCTTGTTCTTCATTGGGGGGATTGGGAAGTGCCCTGCGTGTGATAAGGACCTTGTCAATTTTACGCTGATCGGCTTTTTGCACGGTGATTTCAAGATCCTCAAATGAAATTTTTTCTTTTACGTCCGGAATCCTTCCCAGAAGGTGTATGATGAAACCTCCTACAGATTCGAATTCCCCCTTTGGGAATGTAACATTGAGATGCTCTTCCAGGTTTTCAATCTCTAACCGTGCGTCGACAAGGATGGATTTATCATTAATTATTTCCAGCATGAGGTCATCGCTATCATGTTCATCCATGATTTCCCCAACAATTTCTTCAACGATATCTTCGACAGTAATTATGCCAGCCGTACCCCCATACTCATCAGTCACTATGGCCATATGGGTTTTATCTCTTTTAAGATCTCTCAACAAATCGCCAATTTTTCGGTTCTCAGGCGCATAATACGGGTCTCTCAGGATGTCAGTTGGGATCTTGATGAGAGGATCCTTGCCCCACAACTTCAGAAGATCTTTTGCATGCAGGATACCTGCAATCTCGTCGATATTGTCGTTATGGATAGGGATTCTGGTGTGACCGCAATCGGCGACCAGCTTGATAATTTCGCCTAATGTGGAGTTGATTGGGGCCGAAGAAATCTCTGTACGGGGAATCATAATGGAATGAGCCTTTGTCTCTTTCAAATCGAGAACACCAGAGACCATATGGGATTCTTCATCGGTGATGATACCCTTGGCCTGGCCCTCATCCATCAGTTCATGGATCTCTTCGGCGAGATCATTACTGTTGCCGAGATGTGGCTTTTTCTTGATCAGAGATTTGATAAGGCTAAAAAAGCCTTGCTCCGGATCATCTTCCAAATATTATTTTTTCTCCTGTTAGACGTGTACCCTGGGAACCAGAAAGGAAAATCATACTTTTCTAATTTTATTTCCCCACGTGTTAAATGTCAAGGTTTTTGCTTTCACCAACCTCGATTTATAAATGAGAATTACTCCAAATACCGCTTGACTATTGTAGACGCCTATAATATATACCAATATCACTGAGAATGGTAAGCGGGCATAGCTCAGTTGGTAGAGTACAAGCTTCCCAAGCTTGGTGTCGCGGGTTCGACTCCCGTTGCCCGCTCCAGTTGTCTCAAAGTTTGTGTGTGGCTTGATACCCTTTTTGAGGTTGTTAACCTTACCTTGCGAATGGTTAACTTACTTCGGATTGCGGACTTGGCGTTGAATTTTTCATATCCCTGTTAAGGATTTTATGTAAAAAGACGCTTAAAATTCCAGTCTGCAGTCCGAAAGCGGGCCTCACAGCTCGCTTTTTTTATTGTTTGAGAGAATTTTTTTTTGTAAGTTCTCAAAAAGTTCGGTAAGAAGAGTCTGAAAATGCCACATCCCGTTGATTTGGTTACAAGAGATGTAAACCGTCTCATTGAGCCGGTACTTGAGGAAATGGGCTTTGAGCTGGTGGATACTGAATATCTTTCTGAACAGGGCAAATGGGTCCTCAGGATTTATGCCGATGGAGAGGGAGGTATTACGGTGGGTGACTGTGCGAGGATTAGTAAAGAAATCAGTGCCCTGATTGAAGCGAAAGATGTTTTGCAGCATGAATATATTTTGGAGGTTTCATCTCCTGGGCTCAACAGACCGCTCAAGAAGGAGAGGGACTTTCAGGGGGCGGTTGGAAAGAAGATAAAAGTTAAAATGCTTAATCCAGTGAAGGACCGGAAAAATTTCACGGGGTATTTAAAGGCATATAAAAATAGAATATTGTATATTGAGATGACGAACGAGCTGGTTCCCCTGCCTTGGCAGGATGTGAAAAAAGCCAACCTCGTTTATGAGTTCGAAAATTGATAAGGGTTCGCGCAAAAATAACTTTACAGAGTTCTCGCTCAGATTTAGGTTGGATTTGGCCGATCTGAATGAGCGAAGCCACAGGAATAATGAACTATTTCGAGGACTTCGTGAGTGAAGATCGCCCGAAGACGACCTGAAGATGAGATGAGAGAATGTGAAGTTATTTTTGTGCGAACCTTCAGACTTAACTTTTGGTGGAGAAGAGCGACATGGTTTCAGATTTAGCCAGAATGATTGACCAGGTAAGCCGTGAGAAGGCTGTCGAGCAAGACGTGCTTGTTAAAGCGCTTGAGGAAGCAGTAAAGGCAGCGGCTCGAAAAAAATATGGCCCGGACTACGATCTGGAAGTAACTTTCAATGATGAATTGGGGGAGATCGAAGTTTTTGAATTTAAAGAAGTGGTTGAAAATGTAACTAACGAGCATGTTCAGGTAAGCCTCGAGGAAGCGCACAGGATGGATCCCGAGTCTGAATTTGGAGACAGCCTCGGTATAAAGATGGATACGGACACGTTTGGCAGAATCGCCGCCCAATCAGCCAAACAGGTTATAATGCAGCGATTGAAGGAGGCGGAAAGAGACATTGTCTACGATGATTTCAAAGATAGACAGGGAGAGATCATTAATGGAATTGTTCAGCGATTTGACAGGGGCTCAATCATTGTAAATCTTGGCCGGACAGAGGCAGAGCTGCCGCCAAAAGAACAGGTCCCAAAGGAATCTTACAAACAGGGGGATCGGATCAGGGCATATATCCTGGATGTGAGACAATTCAGTCGCGGACCTCAGATAATCCTTTCCCGGACTCACCCAAATTTTGTTTCCGCACTTTTTGAGAATGAGGTTCCTGAAATTCCTGAGGGCATTGTTCAGGTAATGCAGGTTGCGAGAGAGCCCGGAGGCAGGACAAAGATTGCTGTTGCATCAAGGGATGCCGATGTAGATCCGGTTGGTGCATGTGTGGGGATGAAAGGGCGAAGAGTTCAGGCAGTGGTGCAGGAACTGCGGGGCGAAAAAATAGATATTGTCACCTGGCACCCTGATTCGGCAAAATTCATTTGCAATGCACTGGCGCCAGCTGAAATCATAAGGGTAATCGTTGATGAGGACAATCGCTCTATGGAAGTGGTGGTACAGGATGACCAGTTATCTCTCGCCATTGGCAAGAGAGGTCAGAATGTGAGATTAGCTTCAAGATTGAGCGGGTGGAGATTGGACGTTAACAGCGAAAGCAATTACAACCAGACCTTAAAAGACGGGTACAAATCGCTTTTAGAGTTGCCGGGAGTGGGGGAGAAAAGAGCCGCTGATCTCTATGAGGAAGGCTTCAGGTCAAGTCGCGATGTGGCTGGTGCTACGATAGCTGACCTGGTTGTTGTTGACGGGATTAGCGAAAAGGGGGCTGAGAAACTTATTGAGAGTGCCATCCAATACGTCCATGAAGAAGCGGCCCGTTTGGATTCGGAAAAAAACACTGAACCTGAAGATACAGCATTGCCGGACAGTGATAAATCTGTGAGTGAAATGGTATCCGATGGGGAAGGATAAAGGCCATATACCCATAAGGACATGTGTATCATGTAGGGCAAAACGCAATAAAAAGGAATTGATTCGGCTGGTATTAGATGCTCAGGGAGTGGTAATCAGGGATGATTCTGGCAAAGGTGAGGGCAGAGGTGCTTATGTCTGTATGAGCAAATCTTGCTGGGATAGTCTAAGGAAGGGTAGCCTTCTTAACAGGGCTTTTAAAAAAGAGGGCCCCATGGTCGTGCATGCGGGCTGCCACTTCTGTGAAAAGTTAACTTTGGGGGAGTAAATGGCGAAAGTCAGGGTCTATGAATTGGCCAAAGAACTAAGTATTGACAGCAAAGAGCTGGTAGAAAAGTTGCTCGGCGGCGGCATGAGTGTCAAGAACTATATGAGTACTCTGGATGAAGATGCTGTTTTGAAGGCAAAAGAAATTGTCTCTGGCGTTGTATCCGAATTTATTGAAGAGAGAAGGATAAAACCGACCGTCATTCGACGAAGGAGAAAAATAAAGAAGGTTGAAGCGGAAATCCCGGCAGAAAAAGCAGAGGAGGAAGTGGGTAAAGAGAAGGCCGAGGACCTAAAGCCGGAAGAACCACAGGAAGAAGACAGGTTGGGTGAAGCTGTAGCCGGAGAAGGTGTTTTAGAGAAGGAAGGGCTCCCAGCGCAAGAGGCGGAACCGGAGATTCCTGGCGAGAAGATCATTAGCCCTGTCGAAGAGGCCAAGGTCAAGCCGAAAAAGGGAAAAAAGAAAAAGATCGAGCGACCTGCGAAAATCGTAAAACCTGCGGAAGAAGGGCCTTTAAGAGAAATCCTGGCAAAACGTGTTGTGAAAAAGGAGCCGGGGCCTCCCGCTCCAAGGCCGATACCTGTAGAACCCTTGAAGGTAATCAGAGAAGCGGCGGAAACAGGCAAACCTGAAACGCCCTCTGAGAAGAGAAAGAAAAAGAAGAAGGGCCAAAAGAAAGAGGTTGAGGTAAAAGATACATTCCGTAAGCGGAAGAGAGAGGTATATGAAAAGGCTGACCTGTATGCAGGGCGTGGCCCCAGGCGTAAGGGTAAGATGGGTGGCCGAAGGGGCAAAGAAGTTGTAAAAACAGGTAAGCAGACCGAGATTACTGTTCCAAAGGCTATAAAGAGAAGGATCAAGGTTCAAGAAACCGTTACAATTGCCGAGTTTGGCAAGGCAATGGGAACAAAAGCAGTTGAGTTAATTAAACAATTGATGACCATGGGCGTTACTTCCAATATCAATCAACCCATAGATTTTGAAT
>JAUWMY010000463.1 GCA_030612945.1 Desulfobacteraceae bacterium | reverse complement strand
CGGATACTGGCAAGATGAGCTACCAGGGCCAGATCCATCACCTCCTGGACAGAGGCAGAGGCAAGAAGAGAGAACCCTGTCTGACGCACAGCGTTGATGTCCGAGTGATCCCCGAAGATGGAAAGGGCATGGGTAGAAATGGCCCGGGCTGAGACATGAAAAACCGTTGGCTTCAATTCCCCGGAGATTTTGTTCATGTTGGGAATCATCAATAAAAGTCCCTGGGAGGCAGTAAAGGTAGTGGACAGAGCACCGGAAGAAAGAACCCCGTGAATAGCACCGGCAGCGCCCGCTTCTGACTGCATCTCCACAACCTTCAATACCTGGCCAAAGATGTTCTTCCTGCCATGGGCTGCCCATTCATCAACGTATTCCCCCATATTGCTCGATGGCGTAATGGGATAGATCGCCGTTACATCACTCATGGCGTAAGCCACATGAGACGCTGCTTCATTTCCTTCTATGGTTGTAGTTTTCGTAGACATGGTATTTTCCTTTCTATTAACACAAAATATTCTCAAAAAAATCGTTTCCCTTGTCATCCATTATGATAAAGGCGGGGAAATCCTTGACCGCGATTATAAATATGGCCTCCATTCCCAGTTCAGGATATTCAAGTGTCTCAACATCTGTTATGCACTCTTTCCCCAATCTGGCAGCAGGCCCTCCTATTGATCCCAGATAGAATCCCCCATATTTTTTACATGCATCTCTTACTTCCCCTGAACGGTTACCTTTGGCAAGCATGACCAGAGAAGCTCCATGCTTTTGAAATAGAGAGACATCCGGGTCCATACGTCCTGCCGTTGTAGGACCGAAAGAACCGGAAGCATACCCCCTGGGAGTTTTTGCAGGACCGTCATAATAAACAATGTGGTCTTTTAAATACTGGGGAAGCCCTTCACCCCTGTCCAGACGTTCTTTCAGTCTGGCATGGGCAATATCCCTGGCAACTACAATCTTGCCGCTAAGCATCAAAGGTGTAGCTACCGGGTACTTACTCAATGTTTTACGTATTTCATCCATGGGCCGGTCAAGGTCAATACTTACGGCTTCTTCATCGTGTGCTTCTGGTTCTGGCAAAAACCGGGCTGGATTGGTTTCCAGCCTCTCCAGGAAAATGCCTTCCTTAGTAATCCTGGCTTTGACATTTCTATCGGCACTGCAGCTCACTCCAAGGCCAACCGGGCAGGAGGCCCCATGCCTGGACAAACGAATAACTCTAACATCGAGACAAAAATATTTACCTCCAAACTGGGCGCCAATACCTGATTTTTGTGATTGAATGAGCAGTTTTTCTTCAAGCTGCGTGTCCCTGAACGCCTGCCCCCATTCATTGCCTGTGGTAGGAAGTTGGTCCAGATAGCCTGCAGAAGCAAGTTTCACTGTTTTAAGGTTAGCTTCAGCAGACGTGCCGCCAACAACAAATGCAAGGTGATAGGGAGGACAGGCAGCGGTCCCAAGGGTTTTCATCTTGCTGGTCATGAAATCGATCAGGGTATCAGGATTCAATACAGCCTTGGTTTCCTGATACAAAAAAGTTTTGTTGGCAGATCCCCCTCCCTTGGCAATGAATAAGAATTGATAGGCATCACCTTCAGTTGCATACAGATCAATCTGAGCGGGTAAATTGCACCCGGTATTTTTTTCCTCGTACATGGTCAGGGGAGCCATTTGGGAATAGCGAAGGTTATTTTTCGTATAGGCATTGAAAATGCCTCTGGACAGGGCCTCTTCGTCGGAAAAACCCGTCCACACCTGTTGACCTTTCTTGCCAATAACAATAGCTGTCCCTGTATCCTGACACATGGGAAATATCCCCTCTGCGGAAATAACTCCATTTTTCAGCATTTCCAGAACCACATACCTGTCATTGACAGACGATTCAGGATCATCCAGGATACTTGATAGCTGTTTAAGGTGGGAGCTCCTCAGCAGGTGAGAAACATCTCTGAATGCCTCTTCGGCGAGCAACGTCAATCCTTCAGGGGTAATTTTAATAATCTGCCTGCCATATAAAGAATCTGTTGCAACATAGTCCTTAGTGAGCAGGCGATACTCAGTTGTATCCTTGCTTAGAGGAAACGGTTCCTGGTACAGAAATTCAGTCATTAAGAAATAAAGCCTCCTTTTGGGGCATAAGCGCTAAGTTATTTTGTAAACATTCACAGGTGGCATTTATGCCATACGGCGTTGTTTTGAAAGATGAACATCGAACGTCCAACGTCGAATGAAAAACAAACATCCAATACCGAATATTTAACCACGCCAAGGCGTGGTTTCTTTTCAGCCGTTTTGATACTCTCAACGAAAATTTTAATTAATTCTTCTGTTTCCTGTAAAATATAGATAGTTCAGGGTTTTTAATTAGCGCTACACTCTGGATAAGTTTTAAGCATCTCTGGATCCACCTAAGTCTGTTTCTTCATCTTTTCCCATTCAAAGTTTCACGCCTTGGCGTGATTGGACGTTCGATGTTCGATGTTCATCTTTTTCAGTCAGTCCTGGGCAAAAAAACTTAGCGCTTATGTCCTTTTGGGGGACTCAACCTTTCATAATAAGTAACCCACGCATACCGTTATTTGTTATTTACTCTTACACACCTGTTCTAAGGCCGCAGCCATGGCCTCATCCTCTTTCCGGATATCTTCCAGGGTCTTGGGTTTCACCTCGTCCGGCCTTTCCTCTAATCCGTACTTCCACTTCAGGAACTGCTCTCCGGTGTTGTGATAAAGGGCATAGATGAGCAGATCAAAATCATCCTTTGCCAGGTCACCTATCTTTTCCCTGCTTTCCTCCAGTTCAGGCTCCAGGTAATCAGCCGCACGACCAGTAACTGGCGTATCACCCCGTTTGTATCCCTTAAGCACCTTCTTCTGGACCTCAGGGTCTACCGTCGTTGGTGTCTTGCCATAAAGTCCATAAACGAGATCCTTCACGTCATTGGTCACCATCTTGTATCTGCCAAAACGAACTTTTAACACGGCCTGGACCCCCACAATCTGAGAAGTGGGCGTC
>JAUWMY010000387.1 GCA_030612945.1 Desulfobacteraceae bacterium | reverse complement strand
TGGACGGGACTTTTGATAAACGCTATTCTATGAACTCAAGCATTTCAAGTCGGTCTTGGCCAGGGGTTTTTGCAATGCTGGACGCTTGATCTTGGAAAAAATATCTCATTCTCAGACACCCTCCTAGATGGTTTGAAGCGGAGCTTCGCAGGAGTTCGAACGTGTTAAAAAGGCTCAACGTATTCAGAAAATGGAAATGGCGCAAGCCAAAAACCTCCAAGGAAGATATAAACGAGATTTTTCGGTTCAAATACTCCATGTTTAAGGAATTGTTGGCTTCCAATACCGAGGTTTTAAACATTATCTCGGACATTGAAGAGAAGCTTCAGGGTCAAGAGATCTTCGGTATGTCATATGTACGTGCCAAGTCGACACGCGCTATCTTTTCCACCTCTCGCATGGTCAAGTGCCTGAATGCCCTTTCAAACAACAGCTATGACTCGCTAAATGGTGTGTTGGGAAAGATCAATGAAAAGATAAAAGGGGAGTTGGGCAAAAGGAAGGAAATCCCCTTTACTGAACTAATCTTGCCCTATTCTGAGGTGACTAAGGAGATGGTGGATTGGGTAGGTGGCAAGAATGCCAACCTGGGGGAAGTATACAATCTCGTGAAACTCCCCATACCTGAAGGATTTGCCATTACCACCCACGCCTTTAATTCCTTCTTTGCTCACAACGATCTTGTTGACGAGATCAACAAGAAAAAGATAATGATAGACCCGGATGATCCGAAAACCGTAAATCGCGTCAGTGAAGAAATCCAGAGGCTAATCATCCTGGCCCGGGTTCCTCCTGAGCTGAATAAGGCCATCCTGTCTGCCTATGGTAGGATCGACGAAGCGACCCGAAAAATGGAACCAAATCGTTCCTCCCCAAGGGTATCGATGCGAAGCAGTGCCATCGGAGAGGACAGCAAGTTGTCTTATGCCGGTCAATACCTGTCCTCATTGAATGTGCCGCCGGATAAACTGATCCAGACATACAAGTACATTGTGGCAAGCCTGTATACCCCGCGGGCCATATTCTATCGCAAGAACAAAGGGATTCGGGATGAAGATATTGCCATGAATGTGGCCTGCCTTCAAATGGTGGAATCCGTGGCTAGTGGGGTGATGTATTCGCGGCATCCCTTTAACTTGTTGGAAGATAACATCATCATTACCGCTGTATGGGGCCTGGGACCCTATGCCGTTGATGGAGTTATAACGCCGGACACTTACACTGTTGCCAAAGATGAAAGGGCCAGCATCCTTCAAACCAAGATCTCCGAGAAACCTGTCCAATTGGTCAGCAGACCAAATGGTGGTCTTGTAGAAGTATCTGTAGCCATGGATAAACAGCGCAAATCCTGTCTGTTGCCAGAGCAGGTCCGGACCCTGGCCAAGTATGCCATCAGACTGGAAAAACACTTTCAGTGCCCCCAGGACATCGAATGGGCCCTTGACGTCGAGGGACGGCTTATTGTGTTACAGACCCGGCCTCTTCGTGTTGAAAGTCCTGAAAAGAACGGCATCAAACAGGGTACCCCTAAGTTGTCCGGATATCCTTTATTGGTAGAAAACGGTGAGGTGGCCTTTCCGGGTGTGGGATTTGGCCCGGCCATTCACATCCGTTCAGATGAAGACCTCATGACCTTTCCTGAAGGCGCTGTCCTCGTAGCCAAGCATTCGACGCCAAAATTTGTTATAGCCATGAAAAAGGCCCAGGCTATTGTCACTGACTCAGGTAGCGTGGTCGGACACTTGGCCTCTCTGGCCAGGGAATTTGCGGTGCCCTCCATATTGAATGCCAAAGTGGCAACCGCCACTATCCCCCCTGGGACAGAAATTACAGTAGACGCCTATTCAGGAAGGGTATACCAGGGTAAGGTTCCGGAATTACTTGCCATACAAATGCACAGGGAACCTCACATGAAAGACGCTCCTGTGTATCAGACTTTGAAGCGGGTGGCTGACCTGATCGTACCGCTGCACCTTTTGGATCCTGAGGCTTCCTATTTTTCACCGCAATCATGCCAATCACTACATGACATCAGTCGGCTTGTACATGAGTTCTCATACACTGAGATGTTTAAAATAAGCGAGGTTATTTCCTACAAGGGGGGAGGCGCTGTGAAGTTAGCTGCCCATATATCCCTGGACCTCCATATTATTGATTTGGAAGGCGGTCTTACCGGGATAATTGAAGGCGCTAAAAAGGTGACCATGGATTATATCGCCTCTACTCCCTTCAAAGCGCTCCTTAAGGGGATGATGCATGAAGATTTACGTAACCATGAGCCTCGACCCATTCACCTTAGAGGGCTTATGTCGGTCATGAGCGAACAGATGTTATCACCCCCCGTTAACGCCGGAAAAAGGTTTGGTGAACGCAGCTACGCAATTATTTCTGACAAGTATCTCAATTTTAGTTCCCGGATCGGGTACCACTACAGTGTCATGGATTCATATTGCGGCGAGACTATCAACAAGAATTACATTACCTTTTCCTTCAAGGGTGGCGCAGCAGATGATATTCGAAGAAATCGGCGTGCCCGCGCCATCGCCAACATATTGAAAGCCCTCGACTTTTTGGTGAAAGTAAATGGAGATAGAGTGGCTGCTCGGTTTCAAAGATACGAGCTTGCTGTGATTGAAGAAAAGTTGGAGATGGTAGGGCGGTTGCTTCAATTCACCCGGCAGATGGATATGTTGATGAATAACGAAGCCAGTGTGGAGGGGGTAGCAAAGGCTTTCTTGGAAGGAAACTATAGACTCAATCAAGCCTTTTTAGACAGAGCGAGTGGAAATGAGTAGGAGGAGTTTGGCTCACTCCAGCAGGAACTATGTCTGCTTGCTCCGCACAAGCAGGTATTGATCCAAGACTACTTCTCAATCATCTTTCTGATTTCTGCTTTTCGGACTCTTTTATCTCTATCTGCCTTCAATTCGTAAGCCCTATCTATTTTCTCAATCAATTCCTCAATCTCACACGGCTTCAGGAGATATTCGTAGGCCCCCAATCTCATTCCATCCATAGCCGCATCAACCGAAGCGTGCCCACTAAGAATGATAACCTCAATTCCCGGATTAACCTTCTTCAGTTCCCGTAAGGTTTCTATGCCGTCCAATCCTGGCATTTTTACATCCATAACGACCACATCAAATGGTTTTTCATTTATTACTTCTAAGGCCTTCTCACCGCTCGGAACACCGGTTGCGTCTATATTTCGTTTATTGAGGCGCTTGACCAAGGTCTCTAAAAAATCTTTTTCATCATCCACGACTAAAAGTCTGAAACTATCCATGTGAATTTCCTCCGCAAATGGTCTCCAGTGGAGTTATTGACTGGTTTTTTAAAAAATTCTTGGCTGTCATCACCAATTATCTTAAATTTTAATCTTCCTTACTTCGATGATAGACCCATTTTTTCATACGATTTTTTCTTGTGGTAAGTCTCCTTGATCTTTGCCAGCAGTCCATCAAATTGACATGGCCTTGCGAGGTACTCAAGGGCCCCTAATCCTAAAACTTCCATTGCGGCCTTTTCTGAACCATGCCCGGTAAGCAT
>JAUWMY010000241.1 GCA_030612945.1 Desulfobacteraceae bacterium | reverse complement strand
TCCGCCTTTTAAAAAGGGGGATTGAGGCCCGCCCTCCAGCCAAGCGGAGCGAGGCGGGCGGGGGGATTTTACTAATACAGCCCGGGGTTTTTGAAAACTTACCTCGGAATTTCACAACTTATTGAGAATAAAGGGGTTTGTGAGTGAACCGAACTAACTTGTATTTTCGTTACGAGTATCAAAACGGCTGAAAAGGAATAGAAATAGTCGTTGAATGTTCGGTATTGTATGTTTGTTTTTTTCACGCCTTGGCGTGATTGGATGTTCGATGTTCGATGTTCGATGTTCATCTTACAAAACATCCCATAGGGCACAAATGTAACCTGCGAATATTTACAAAATAACTTGGCGCTTATGCCCCTTCTACTCCACCAGCTCAACATTCCAGTACAGATAATCTCGCCAGGAGTTCGGAACTTCCCGGTAGCCAATGGTTATCTTCAAGGCTGGGAGCCATGTAGGACGTATGGGTTTGCGGACCAGTTTCATACGCGCTTCTTTGGGGGTACGGCCTCCTTTTTTCCTGTTGCACTGGATACAGCAGGTCACAATGTTGGTCCATTCAGTCTTTCCCCCTCTGGATCTGGGTATGATGTGATCATAGTTAAGTTCTTCGGAAGGGAATTTAGTCCCGCAGTACTGGCACCGGTATTTATCCCTTGCGTAGATGTTCTGTCTTGAGAATTTTATCGGAGAATTTGGTCTTTTTACCATCCGAAGTAGCCGGACCACCGAAGGCAATTTAATGGCGAAGCTGACCGAGTGGATTTCCTGGCCATATTCCTCAAGAACCTCCACTTTGCCGAGCAGGAATAGGGTGATTGCCCTTTTCCAGTTGATAACCTTTAATGGTTCATAGGTGATATTGAGGAGTAGAACTTGTTCCATAAAATATACGCCCTGCAAGCTCGGCTAAAAGTGCTTAAGTGTGATAGTTCCATCTGGATCAAATAATCTACTCAATTTAAACTAAAAGAATCAAAATTACAAGAAGAAAATCAATCAGAGGCATATAATGTTGATATATCTAATCATCGGAGCTGTCTTCGCCTACCTTCTTCTGACCCTCTTTTTCACCTATATTGTCCACCAGATTCCTCGAGCCCCGGTCAAAGACATCCCGGATTGGGGCCAGGTCATTGATATTCGCATTCCCACAGCAGGCGGCGGCTCACTGGAGGTTTGGCGGATTGAGCCTGAAGGTCGATCAAGAGGGGTCGTGTTGCTGGCCCACGGCTGGAGCAGAAACAGGGATCGTATGGTTTCAAGGGCCAGGGTCTTTGCTGAGATGGGATTTACAACTGTTATGCACAGTGCCAGGGATCACGGGGGCTCCACCCGCCACCCCTTTATGAATGCATTCCGTTTTGCTGAGGACATAGAGGCTGTGTTAAAATGGATTGATGAACCGGTTCTTCTTTATGGCCATTCGGCCGGCGCTGCAGGCGCTATCATTGCAGCCAGCCTGAATCCTGATCGTATAAGGCTCCTGTTTCTCGAGGGGTGCTATGCTCGAACCAGGGAGGCCCTGCTAAGCCTGTATCGCGGCTACAACAGATTTTTCGGGATCTTCTTTGCGCCCATGGTAGTGTTGTTTATGGACATCATTTATAGATTCAAAATGGATAGTGTGAGCCCTGTCCGGTTGGCACCTGATCTCTATATCCCGGTCCTTATCATTCACGGGGACGAAGATCAGAATTTTCCGCTTCACCACGCCTGGAGGGTCAGGGACAGCTTCCCTGGTGGCAGAGCCGAGCTTTTCGTGGCAAACGGAGCAGATCATAGCGGATCCAGCCTCACCCCTGAATACCCGATCGCCATACGGTCATTCGTGGACCGTAATCTTCCCCAGTTATAGCTGTCTTCATAGGCCAAAATCGTGAATTTTGAGCCGAGTTTCAATATATTGCGGTGCCGATAGTGAAAAGATACTGGATACTGGTCTCTGGATACTTGATGGAGTAAGGAATTCTGTTTAATTTTCTTAAGTCACATAAAAGGACCATCTAACTGATGATGCTCTGGTGCAATGTAGATGGGAGGATCATTATCGCCTCTAAAGACAGGATTTTCGCTTCGCTATAACAAGCATCGAGCATCCAGCATCCAGTATCGCTTCGCCTCCCCGGCCCGAACCGGCCCGGGACGGGCAAGCAGTAAATTTGACAAAGGCACACAAACTTGTCGGTTTTCCCGCCCCCGGCGGGACAGGAAGGCATAGCTTCGCTAGAACTTAGTGTTCTAAAAGTGTCATCAGCTCTTTCCATGTGGAGATTCTTGGTACACTGCAATCCGCCTTCTCGGAGGATCTGGAGAGGACTCCCGGTGCAGGTGGTATATTTCTGTCCCGAACATAAGTTGTCCACACGGGCTGTAACCCGGCACGCTGGGCACCGGTGATATCGGGCTCCGGATCATCGCCGACATAAAGAATTTCATCTTTTTCCACCCTTAGTTGTTCAATGAGTCGACGAAAGACCAAATGATGAGGTTTTCTATATCCCAGATCACCGGATATAAGCACTGTATCAAATAGGGAGGCAAGACCCACCCCAGCAATGATCTCCTTTGCAGCGGGGGCATGAGTAAAATTAGAAAGCAGCCCGAGGCGGTAGCGTCCCTTGAGTTTGCTGAGCATTTCGCTGGTTCCGGGGATTAAGTGGCAGTATGGAAGAAAGGCTGAGAGATAGGCATCAACCGCTGTGGCGATCCGGGAGTCATCCGGCGGCACAATGTATCCCTGGCTCTGTAATGCGGCGCTGACCCAAAACCGGTTATGCGTTTCCCTGCCGTCTCGCCGGGTCTCCCTGATAAACCGTAAAGCGCCTTCCCGAAGGGCCTGTTTGAATGGTTCGCGCTCCAGAGCGAGGCCGCTTTGCTGCAAACTCCGGGTCAAGCGGTTTTCTGCATCATCGAGAGCATGTGGCTCCACGGTGATCAGGGTGTTGAAAAGATCAAACCCTACGGCCTTTATACGATTCATGAACCGTACATTATACAAATAATGCAATAAATGCAAGGCTTGGAAAGACAGAAAGACCTGTTGACTTTTTCTGTTGAATTCAGTTTACTTGCCTTCGTAGGCATGGGATGTGCGTTATGTCCCTCAGGGCACACTCCATTTGAAAGACGAGGGCAGTTTTGAAATGGAGGATCATACATGGCAAGAGGTACAGTGAAATGGTTCAGTGACCGGAAGGGTTACGGTTTTATCACTCCCGAGGACGGTGGGGATGACCTGTTCGTCCATCACTCAAACATTGAAATGGAAGGCTTCCGTGCCCTCAGGGAAGGTCAGAAGGTAGAGTATGAAGCATCGGAGGGCAAAAAAGGCCCGGAGGCGGCCAAGGTTCGTCCCGTTTGACCATTATAGACCCTTACAAGCTAAATTGTACTCAAAATGGTCACATTTTTTTCCTCCAAGAACAGCCCTTTTTGCCATAAATTCAGGGATTCAGGAATTTAGGAATTGAGGGATTAGGTTGAGGAGAGAGATTGTTTTCAATTCCTTAATTCCTCAATTGGAAATTCCCCAATTCCGGTTTATCCGGGTTAAGGGCTCGGCAAAAAATAACTTCACAGAATTGGCGCCCAGATTCATGTTAGATTTCTTCGATCCGATCGAGCAAAACCACAGGGATAGTCCCGCCTGTAGATGGCGGGATATCGAGGATTTTGAGAGTGAGGATCGGAGAAAGATGACGTTAAGATGGGACGCGAAAATGTGAAGTTATTTTTTGCCGAGCCCTAAGTACATCGGGGCCTTTCCATTTTCACTGAACAACGGCGGATCTGATGGCTTTGATATTGCTTTTTATCTTTCCGAGACCTGCACGGGCAAAGGCTGTTTTACCAAATTGCTCTTTAAAACACTCTTCCTCCATCCCTAAGATCTCATCTGTCGAAGGAAGCGAAAAATCCCTTGAATATCTTTCCGTATTAAACGGGCACACCTCCTGACATACATCGCATCCAAAAAAGCAGTTATCCATGTATCTGCCTGCTTTACTGTCAACTGCACCGCGGCACTCAATGGTCAAGTAAGATAAACATTTGGAGGCATCCAGGGAGAAGGGAGATTCCAGGGCTCCAGTAGGACAGGCATCTAAACATTGGGTACAGGTACCGCATTGGCTCTTAACGGGTTTGTTTTTCGAGAGAGGTAAAGAAGCAGTTGTCAAGATCTCCATAAGGAAAACATAGGATCCGTGCCCCGGGATAATTAACATATTGTTCTTTCCGATGAACCCCATGCCCGATGCATAGGCAAAACTTCTCTCAAGAATGGGGGCCGAATCAACACAGATCCTTATCCTGCTTTCCGGATACTCCTCGACTATAATTCGCGACAGCCTTCGGCCTAACTCCCTCAATTGATCATGATAATCGGTTTTTTTTGGCTCAGTGTACCTTGCAGTAGTAAATCCATCCGGTGTGCAGGGCTTCTTTGAAGAATAGGGATATGCCAGAGATACTATGGTTTGACAGCCTTCAAGCAGCGTTTTGGGATTTTCTCTTAGATCCAAATGCCTCCCTATCCAGCGCATGTCTCCCTGTTTGTCAGAAGCAATCCATTCGCAAAACTGGTCAAAAAACATAGGTCTCTCTGGTCGAGAAAAACCTACGGCGAGAAACCCTAAATGTTTGGCCTTTTCTATAAGACGGGAAGTCGGGTTGTGAGTTGCGGGTTGTGAGTTGCGGGTTGGGGATTTTGTTATCATTGAATATTTAAGTAGTGTTAGTGGTCAGTTGTTAGTGGTTAGTTGCACTTGTATTTCAGATAGATAGCTGAAGTATAACCCTAATTGAGTGCTGCTCAATGGCGCATCGCGGATTAGTGTGAAAACCAGGTCGGGAACATACCACAACAGCATTGTAGGGTCGGGTTTTATACCCGACCGGGGTTGCGGTGGCATATAAAATGCCACCCTACATGATGTGAGCAAAGGCTTTCACACTAATCCGCAATGAGCCTGCTTAATTAGGTGGTATTGGGTATTGGTTCCCAGT
>JAUWMY010000347.1 GCA_030612945.1 Desulfobacteraceae bacterium | reverse complement strand
TTGGTCCAAAAATTGCCAGCGCGATTGTTCGCGAGAGGGCCAGAAGAGATGGTTTTCAACAAATGGATGAGATGTTGTCCGTACCGGGAATCGGCCCCTCACTTTATAGAAAGGCAACCCGTTATTTGACATTATAAGGGTTTATGGTAAGCGTTCATGGGTTCAGGTTTTCCCGCTGAAAGCGGGATTCAGGGTTAGGGACAAGGACAAAGTTGAAGACCCGAAGTCCTCGGAAAAAATGCTGGTTTTGCCACATAATTGCCAAATACCATGTTCCAGACCCGCCTGCCTCGCCTGTCATGTACAGAACGGGCATATCCTAAGAGGTAGGCAATGGCGGGCAGGTTTGTGGGGATGTGGAAGCGATCGGTTTTCCCGTACAAAACGTTTACAAAATGACGTATGTTGATGAGAATGCAACCTTTGAACCCCTGAACCCTTGAACGGTTACCTATTTTTTCCCTCCGCAACTTCTATTGCCTCAACAAGATCAAGGCTGCCATCGTACAGGGCTCTTCCGGTTATCATTCCCATCACACCGTTCTCTGAAAGGGTCGACAACTCAAAAACATCAGAAATCGTTGAAATACCACCTGACGCAATTACAGGGATCTGAATGGCAGTTGCCAAGGCCCTTGTGGCATCTACATTCGGCCCTGTTTTCATTCCGTCCCTGTGAATATCTGTGTAAATGACCGCCGTCATGGAGAGCCCTTCAAACCGTTTTGCCAATTCAACCGGAGTCAGGACTATTTCTTCTGTCCACCCTTCCAGGGCAACACGGTCTTCTTTGGCGTCTATTCCCAGCAGGATCTGTCCCGGAAATTTGTCGCAAGCCTCTTCAACGAGTTCCGGGTCTTTGTGGGCTACCGTTCCCAGTATCAGGTAATGCAGCCCAAGGTCGAAGTAGGCCTTGATGGTATCCATATCCCTTATGCCACCCCCAAGCTGTATAGGGACAGGAACAGCGCGGATAATTCTTTCTATGGCTGTCTTATTTACCGGTTTTCCCTGGAATGCGCCGTCCAGATCTACAAGGTGCAGCCTTTTAGCCCCCTGCTCAAACCATCTCACGGCCATGTCTTCCGGGGTATTTGAAAATATGGTCTCATCAGACATCTGGCCTTGCTTGAGTCTCACACAGCGGCCGTCTTTGAGGTCAATGGCAGGAATTACTATCAAATTAAGGGCCCTCCATCTCGATCTGCTCTCTCCGAATTTTTGAATCTTTCCCTGCTGGCATTTCCGCCAACATCTTCTGGAGCCCAAGCATGGCCAGTTTTTCAACAGTCATCCATCGACCTTTACTTTTAATAAATGTCGACATATCAAAAACATTTTCGGATAGCGATCGCTGGGTTTTATCAAATTTGGCCTTCCATAGTATCGTCCCCTCGGCAGGATTAATGAGGTGGAGATCAAAAGCCACAGAGGCGGGGCGATTGACTGCATAGTCAGTACCCTCTCGCTCTCGCCACCGATAAATGTAGCCAGTTAATACCGCGTCGGCTTTAAAGGTATTTCCCACTTCTCGAAGAACTTCGATGGGGCTTTTGGCTACATTCTTGTCAGAACGGATGATATTTGAAAACACCAATTTAGCCTGATCTGGTGATACTAATTCATACCCCTTTTCGGCTGCCACCCTATTATATAAAATATCAGTCATCCTATTAGCTACATTCTGGGACACTGGTTCCGCCATAAAAGCGGTCCCGGACAAAGGATCTCGAACGACGTCAGGCTGAATGCCCTGGGGCATAGTCACATGGAATCCATCCACGACCACCTTGTTAATCGGCATTGCAGTATGCATTTCATACGAAGCAGGAGTCTTCTGAGAATGACAGCCTCCGTATACCAAGAGTCCGGCCAAAGCCAGCATCCATAAAAAGAGCCTGCCTTTTTTAAAAACCTTATCGTCAATTTTTGGCATGTTTCATCCTGTTTATGCTGATGGTTCCCACTCTGATTTATTGAGAAATAGAGTCCAAAGGTCCTTTTGATAGGTGAACCCTGAACTCGTGAACGGTTACCTTTTATAAGAGACCTTTTGTAGAGGGGACACTCCCGTCCAGCCGATCCTCAAGGCTGCTGGCCTGATCTAAAGCCCTGCCAGAGGCCTTGAAAATTGCCTCTGAAATATGGTGAGGCTCCTCTCCTGCAAGGAGATCGATATGCATTGTGATACCCGCATTAATTACCAGGGCACGGAAAAATTCTTTCATCAGGCTGACATCAAACGTTCCGGTGGTTCGATTTTTCAGGGGCACTCGATACGACAAAATGGGGCGATTAGAAATATCAATAACGACCCTGATCAGCGTTTCATCCATAGGAATGGTCGCCATCCCATAACGCTTGATGCCTCTTTTGTCACCCAGGGCCTCATTCAGGGCTGACCCCAGGCATATGCCCAGGTCCTCAACAGTGTGGTGATCATCTATCTCTGTGTCGCCTCGGGCGGTCAACTCCATGTCCATAAAGCCGTGAGCCGTAAAGAGGTTAAGCATATGATCCATGAAAGGAATGCCGGTATCCACGCTGGAAAGACCGGTGCCATCAAGGTTTAGCTTGAGATGGATCTCCGTTTCCTTTGTCTTTCTGTCTATTTTTGAGCTACGTTTCATATGACATGATCCTGATAAGAGGTGCTCCACCCCAATTGTCCTCGTTTAGAGACCTGGGCTCCACACCATAGGGCTAATTTCTATGGAAAGTACCTGAAAACATCTTATAAATCTTTGCATTAAACCATAAATGTCAAGGAAAAAACAAGAACTGACTGGTCAATTGACACTCAAATATTTTTATTCTATGCTGCCTCCACCAAAAACGGTGTTTTTGATACTTTTTATAACCGTTCACGGGTCAGGGTGTAGCGCCGCCTCTGACCGCCGAAGCGGCCAGTTTGATCGAAAAAGAGACTCCAGCGTTGCGGAGTCACATACGAGGGTTTCCCGCTGAAAGTGGGATTTCGCATGCGGGCGGGGTCGCATTTTTCATATTGCTTGACATAGTTGATGAACCTATGAACGGCAGCAGTTATGCGCAATTTGCCATCCCTCCCTGTCTGCCGTGGAGGCACAGGCAGGAATACCTCAAAACCGTGCAGTTTTCATCAGTTAACCTTGAACCGTGAACCATTGAACTTTGAACCTGAGTAGAATGCAGCATGTTTATCCATGCACAAAAAAATATGGGAAAGAATATCAGTAGATTAATCGGTCTGTTCCTATTAGGGTTGCTTCCTTGGTTGGCATTAAGCTGCGATCAACCTGTATTCAGAGATGATCTTGAGGCCATCAAGGCAAGAGGTGGACTAAAAGTTATTACGCGAAACAACGCCACCTGCTATTACGAAGGTCCCCATGGGCCTGTGGGGTTTGAGTACGACCTGGCCAAGGCCTTCGCAGAGCATTTAGGCGTAAAGCTAAAGCTCGTGATTCTTGATACCTACCAGGAGATGGTTTCCACATTGCTTAGCGGGGATGCTGACCTCATTGCCGCGGGCCTCACCGCGTCCGACCACCACGAACAACACCTGGCTTTTGGACCCGGATATCTGGAAGTATCCCGGCAGGTGGTAGGTCGGCGTGACGGGCCCGAGCCAGAAAACGTTAAAGACCTGTCCGGCCAATTGCTTTGTGTGAGCGCCGGCACCTCCCATGAGCAATTCCTGTTGAAGCTAAAACAGCAGAATCCGGAACTCTCGTGGAAGGCGATTCCTGGATATGAAACCGAGCAACTCCTGGAATTGACCTGGCAAGGTACTATCCCTCTTACCATTGCTTATTCCGACATCATTGATATAAATCGTCGAAATTATCCGGAAGTGATGGTTCCTTTCAATCTCGGGAAGCGACAGAAACTGGCAATGGCAATGCA
>JAUWMY010000238.1 GCA_030612945.1 Desulfobacteraceae bacterium | reverse complement strand
CAGGAATTCAGGAATTTGGGAATTTGGGAATTGAAATATGAATTTTTTCCTTATCTTAATCCCTCAATCCCTAAATTCACAATTCCTCAATTTGGCTCCATATGGCCATTATGATGAGGATGGTGTCCAAAAATCGGACCTGGTTTTTAGATCAAATAACGAGGTCTGTAATAAGGGTTCTAAGGCCCGGCTCCAAATCTTCTGAGGAGGTGAACCGATGGATATCAAAACGTGGAAGAGTGATGCGGTAACAATAAAAGTGGATTACGATAAGTGCAAAGGCCATAGTGACTGTGTGGATGCATGCCCATCGGAAGTTTACGAACTGACAGATGGCAAGACTGTGCCTGTGAACATCGATGAGTGCATTGAATGCTGCGCTTGTGCTGAGTCCTGTCCGGAAGGGGCGATAGATCACAGCGCCTGTGAATAAATAGTCAATAGTCAATCGAAAATAGTCAATTGACTACGGCTGATTACCAGATTACGTTATGGGTCTTGACCGGGTTGTGAATTCCCTTAACCTTTATTTCGCCAATCTCTTCCGTTTCAAAAATATTTCTCACCTTGCTGCAGGTCCTCTGGCTTATCAGGATCTGGCCCGGTTTAGCTATTGATTCGAGCCGGGATGCCACATTGACCTGATTTCCAATGACCGTGTAGTCCCTGTGCATATCAGAGCCGATATTTCCAACGGTCATGAATCCGGTATTGATCCCGATACCTACACCAAGTTCGTGGCCGTATTGATGAAAATGGTCTTTCAGATCGGCCACTTTTTTTTGCATATCAATAGCCATCCGCACAGCCCGTTCAACATGATCCTCCATTGGAATGGGGTCACCGAAAAAAATGAGGAGTCCATCGCCAATAATTTTATTCAGTGTCCCATCGTGATAATGGACGATCTTGATCATTTCGGAAAGATACATGTCCAGGAGGTGAAATAATTCTTCAGGCTCCAGGCTGTCTGTAAGGTTTGAGAAACTCCTGATATCTGTGAACACCACGGTCATCATTTTTCTTTGTGGTTCTGCCCCAAAAGTATGGCCGCTGGTGAGAATTTTTTCTGTCAGTTTGGGCGACAGATAGCGTCGCAGTTCATTATACCTTTCCAGTTGTATAACCTGGTCCTTGACCTTTGCCTCAAGGTTGCGGTTCAGTTGCAGCAAATCCTGTTGTGCATTGCGGAGTTCTGCGGTCCGTTCTTCCACCTTCTGCTCCAGCTCGCGGGCATATTCGTCCAGCCTGGCCGTTGCCTTTTTCAGTTCCGTGTTGGTTTTTTCAAGGACGAGACATGCCTCATTTTTGACCCTCATACTTCTTCTGAGTTGGTCGATTGTCTCCACAAGTTCTTTCCCTGAGTCTCTGTTGTTTTCCCGGATCTTAGAGATTTGGGAAAGCCGGTGAAAGAGGGAGCCCCGGTCGTATGTGACATCCAGGATAAAATAGGGGGCCATAAATATTTCTCCTGCGTTGAGGAGAGCATGGTTGTCGATTTGGACAGTCTCTGTTATGAGGATGGCTTCTTTCTTATCTATACCGCCGGATGGATAATTAGGGGCCCGTTTGTTATATTTGCCCAGGTAGGCCTGCTTGCCATTTACAACCTCTGTTTCGAGAAAGACTTTTTCCCCCACAATGGTTCGACGACCATGCTCCGGGTGTCTGATGGTCATCATGTCCGCCTCGATTGTGGCATCAAGCCTGTAAGGAATGAATTCAGGCTCTTCGTTGAATAGGACCTCGGGATTGTAAGGGGCCAGGACCTGTCGAATGGAAGCAGGCGGCATCCCCCAGATGGTGGGAATGGACGAGATGATGCCTCTCGTGTAATGATCGCCCATGTAATCCCTGTTGGGATCCATATCGCTGTGGAACTCGATTTTTATGAGGGTTCTGATTTTTTTCAGGTTGCGATCATACGTGGGCGGTAAGATGATCTCAATCTCTTTAGTGTCTGCAAAATTCTTATTGAAGAAAGGGAGCTTATTAAAGCCGTCATTTGGTGTGGCAAAAACCTTTACAAAGTAATGGAAACGCCCCCAGGAACGAAGATTCGCAGAAGAGGCCCCACAATCAAAGAAGAAATTTGGTTCATTGACCAGCTCCTTGGCCCTCCGGAAAATTCTATTGAAATTTTCATAGGTAGTCCACTCATCTTCATTAAGGAAGAAATCTTCTGGTGAAGGGTACTCATGGGCAGGGTAGGGGAGACCATCAAATAGCGAATGGTGGGTTCCCAGTCTATAGCTGACATAGGTGGCTATGATGTTGGTGTTCCGGTTGCTGATACAATCCAGGCGACTCATGCTTTGATCCGGATAAGAACTCTACGTTTTGGGGAGATGAATTGATTGAGAGATCTGTTCAAAATGTTCGATAAGTAAAGTCAAATCTTTTGAAGGAATTGACCTGCTTACGTGTCCAAGGATCCCATAGCCTTCAGCTCTTTCGTCAACTTCTTTCGCAGGAAGATCGGAAATGAGGATAATAGAAGTCATTGGGGATGTCATCACAATTTTCCTCATGATTTCAAACGTAGAACTGGTCCCTTTCACATCGCCCACAATAGCAAGTGGGTAAGGAGTTTTCCTTAAAAGACCCAGGGCCTCGTCTTCGTTGGATGAGCTGGTTACAATATATGATTTTTCTTTAAGGACCAGTTCAATTGACTCAACAACTGTCTGATCTTTTTCTACCACTAACGCCTTTATATCTCCTTGGTTTTCCATGACCAGTATCCCTTCCAAATCACAGCTTAAACAGCTTTAAGAATATAATCATAATAGTCTTATTCCAGATCGTTCGTCAATATGCTTATAATTTCATCATTTTTGACCTTGACAATGGGACTGAGTGTTATAATATCAAAAGGATAAATTTTTCGGGACGTGGCGCAGTCTGGAAGCGCACCTGAATGGGGTTCAGGGGGCCCGGGGTTCAAATCCCCGCGTCCCGACCATGTAATTTAAAGGGGTTATACCAATTTGGTATAGCCCCTTTTTTTTGCAAAGGGGATTTTTTAAAACTTACCAGCAGCATTGGTAATTATTTAATATTATTCCTGATTTTAATTGTTTATAAATAGAAAATGGGGACAGGCTAAAAGGAAAAGGACTAATTTTTATCGTCAGGATAACGCTCAGCAATGGACTTTAATACATCCAAACACGAAAAGAACGCATCTATCACCTCGGGATCAAAATGATTCCCGGAGCAACGATGCATTTCTTCAACAATACGTCCATCGTCCCATGGATCCTTATAAGATCTTCGGGAGCAAAGCGCATCATATACATCAGCTACTGCCACTATCCTTCCAAAGAGCGGGATCTCTTCCCCTTTTTTTGGTAGAGGCTGTCCGTGGGGCCCTTCAAAACCAGAGATTGATTTACCGGAAATGGGGTCCATATGCCCTGGATAGCCTGTTCCGTCCCATTTTTCGTGATGGCTTAGGGCCACTTCAGCGGCCATATCATCAAATTCCGATTGTGCATTATTGAAGAGCCTCGCACCTATGTACGTATGGCTTTTCATTATATCAAACTCATGGGGTAACAGTTGCCCTGGCTTTTTTAGTATTAGATCGCTGATGGCTACTTTTCCCACATCATGCAGCATAGCCGCCATCCTCAGGATATCCCTTTGCCTTTCAATCTGGTAGACGGGAACATCTTTTTTGCGGGCCCATGTTTCATATAACTCAACTGAATAAGCAGCCACCCTGTTGACGTGGGAGCCTGTTTCCGTTGGGTCCCTCAGTTCCGCCATACTGATCATGCGCATAATAATATTTCGGGTCATCTGCGCTCTTTCCACCGCAAGCGCCGCACTGGTCGCGAAATTATTGATCAAGGAATCATCTGAACGGGTGAATGGAATGATATTTCGTTGAGAATTCTGCGCATTTATGATCTGCATGACACCCAACACATCGCCCCGCTGGTTGATCATTGGGACGGTGAGGATGGAATGGGTTCTATAATCTGAAATACTGTCATAATCAGAGTCAAACGTGTAAGGTTCAGAACCGTTTATCTCGTATGCATCAGAGATGTTTACAATCTGGCAGTTTTTTGCCACATAGCCGGCAATAGACCTGTTGTTGATGGGAATGAAAAACGTGCTATAAATAAGTTTCTCGTTAGGCCCCAGCCTTTTATGTAAGGTGTCGTTCTGTGTATGACTGAATTTGAGTTTATCAGCCTGCTTCAGGTAAATAGAGCCGGCATCGGCATTAAAAAATTTTCGGACACGTGTCAAGATTCTCTCTAAGAGAATATCCAGGTCCTTTACCTCATTGATATCCAAGCTTATTTGGGTAATAAGATCGATTTTTTGTGTTTCCATAATTCCTGTCAAACTCCGTGTTCCCAAGTGCGTAGAATGGCTATGGGGTTCTATCAAGTAGTCATGGCACTCCGGTGTCAAGGGAGCTTCTATCACAAAAGGAATTGACATACAAGCATTGGATGAGACGCTTCAGGGCGTCTATTTTGATGTTGCCGCAGATGCGCCGATAATCATCTTGACGAGATCGTGAAAGCTTTGGTAAATAACCTCCATGAACCCCCTCGATTTAGTCATAATTGCCGTAATGGCCTTTTTCATAGTACGCGGTATATTTCGCGGATTTTTCAGAGAGATAGGGTCCCTCGCCGGCGTGATCCTGGGTATCTGGCTCGCTGTTCACTATCAACCCCAAATGACGAGCTATTTAAAAGCATATGCACCAACCCTAAAATATCTTCCGTTGATTAGCTTTGGGCTTATTTTCGTTCTTGTTCTCGTTTTGTGCAACCTCGCAGGCTTCGCCATGAAGATGATGATGAAAAGGCTTTTATTTGGTTGGGCTGATAGGGGCCTGGGTGTTGCCTTAGCCATTTTGAAAGGCATCATCCTGACGTATCTCGTCATTGTCCTGCTTACAGTTTTTATGCCCTCAAAGGCACCGCTCATGGCCAAATCAAAGTTGGCACCATTGATTATAAATTCCTATCAATCCCTGGTCGGCCTCACTTCTCCT
>JAUWMY010000561.1 GCA_030612945.1 Desulfobacteraceae bacterium | reverse complement strand
TTGAAGATACAGGAGATGATGGCAAACCTGTCTGGTATTTTTTCCCGGATCAGTGCAGGCATTGTGTTGATCCACCCTGTAAGGAGATACCGGAGGACCCGAATGCGATTATTGTTGATCAGCTCACAGGTGCGGTTCTTTACACTGATAAACTGAAAAAGGTTAGCAGTGAAGATATGCAAGAGTCCTGTCCGTATAATATACCAAGGGCTCAACCAGGGACTGGATACATGGCCAAATGTACTATGTGTGTGGATCGGGTTCAAAATGGGCTTCTGCCGGCCTGTGTCAAGACATGCCCGACAGGTGCCATGACTTTTGGGGACCGGGATAAGATGGTTGCCCTGGCCAAAAAGCGTCTGGCCGAGGTGAAGGGTAAGTTCCCAAAGGCAACATTGTCCGGTATTGAAGACACCAGGGTCTTCTATCTCCTGGCAGATGAGCCTGCCAAGATTTATGAATATGCTCTGGCTACAATAACACCAGGAGGGATAGACAGAAAGGCGGCCTTAAAGCGGATTGCCAGGCCCTTAAAAGAATTATCCAAGGAATGGCAATTGCTTCATAAGTTGGCCAGTTAATTGAGGCTCGCCTAACAAAAAGGGTGCCTCTCTAAAGAGGGCACCCTTTTTGTTTAGGTTGTCAATTTTGATAGACTCGTAAAAAATCAAATAGAATGTCATTGCGAGCGGAGCGAAGCAATCCCTGGCCCAGACCTGAACCGTATGGATGTAGTAAAAGAAAAACTAGCTAACCAGAAGGAGCAGGACTAGTGTCTGATGCACATCATGTCGCGCCAGGGCGGGCTCGTATTCTATAATTTCTTGTATTTATTAGATTGCTTCGGGATAACGCCCTCGCAATGACAAGATTGCAACCTGGTATCAGTTATCAATTTTAGGTTAAGGTAAAACCCTTATGCCCGATGAATTATTAAAGCAAATAGATCGGCTTATCCAAAAGAGACCTATCTACAAAAAGGCCTTATTTATATATAGGGATATAATGGTCTTTTTGAATGAGATTGAGCCTGAGATCAAATATGAAACGAAAGACGAGGTAGTTCATGATATTAAGGTAAAAGAAGGATTTCCTTTGTTTTCAAGAGAGGATTTGCCTCTTGATCTAAAAGCTGCCTCTTCATTAGTCGAACGTTTATTGGAGCATTTGACATCAAAAAAGAGGAAAGATAAGGAGGCCCTGGAAAAGACTTTGGATAGGGTCCGAACCGACTCAAATTGGATTAAGAGTGTCATTGCTGCCTTTCTTTCCCGTGATGAGTCAACCATTGTCAACATGGCTGAAAAGGTGGATTTGGAACCGATGGTCCTTAAATTTTTGATCCATATGGCATTAAGGCCTTCCCTGAATACCCTGAAAGAGTCGGTTATAGAAAAGATTCAAAAGGATAGTTGGAATTATGGCTATTGTCCTTTGTGCGGCTCCTTTCCAGATATGGCCTGTTTAGGTGAGGAGGGAAAGAAATTTCTCCACTGCGAACTCTGTGGCTATGAATGGTACTATCCAAGACTCAAATGCCCTTTTTGTGAGAATG
>JAUWMY010000240.1 GCA_030612945.1 Desulfobacteraceae bacterium | reverse complement strand
GATAGTAGTGGAGGGGAATGGTTACTGATTCACCAACCGCCTTAAGTCCGGCAAAATGAACCACGGCTTCGATGGAAGCACTATCAAAAACAGCTTTTAAAGCCTCCTTGTCGAGTAGATCGACTTTATGAAACTCCAGTGTCTTCCCTGCAAGTTCTTGAACCCTTTTTAACGATTCCTCTTTGCTGTTGGAGAGATTATCAACAACAACAACCTCATACCCCGCTTGCAGAAGTTCCAGACATGTATGGCTACCAATGTAGCCGGCGCCGCCAGTTACTAATATTTTCATAATCCTTCCTCATCAAATTTTTCATTGGTAACGCAATACTTGTGCCTATAATACCCTAATTGAGTGATGCTCAATTAGGTGGTATTGGGTATTGGTTATCTGGTATTGGTTATAAGGTGTTTCACGTCTTATCTTATATTGCTTCCCTGATAGAGATAAAAAATGAAAAATATTCCTCTAAACCAGTACCCAGTACCGGATACCAAGTACCACCTCAATTGAGGTTATACCACACAATAACCCATGTTAAAACACTATCATGTGCTATTATAAATCATTGGACTAACAGTTTTTAAGATAATTTCCTGCTTATGGCGCAAGCGCCTCTCTGACAGCAGCTCTGGCGAGCAAGCGTGTAGAGTCCAGGGTTGGCAATGGGCAATCATCGGGAACAACTATCAAAGGAATTTCCGTGCACCCAAGAACCACAGCATCACACCCCCGTTGTTTGAGGTTTTCAATAACATCATTAAAGTACATTCGCGATTTTTCTGAAAATACTGCATTTACCAGTTCTTTGAATATTATTTCATCAATCTTCTCCCGCTCTTTTTCATCCGGTATCTCACATGTTATGCTGAATCTCTCCAGCACCTCCGGGTACACAGGCCCTGTCATAAGATACTTCGTCCCCAGTATCGCTAACCTCTCAAAACCGTTCTGTTTGGCTGTCTCTGCAACCGCTTCTGCAATATGCAACCAGGGTATCGGCGACTCCTGCTTTACCAATTGCAAAGACTGATGAATGGTATTGTCCGGGCAAATGGCAAAATCTGCTCCAACCCTCGCGAGTTTTTGCGTCGAAGAGAGCATAAGTTCTGCGACCTTTTCCCAATCACCCGCACGGATATAAACCATGTAATCCGAAAGAGGGTGGGTATGCATTGTTATCTCCGGATGCCGATGTTCACCCATCTCCCGAGGGGCCTCTGCACAAATTGTACGATAACACAGGGCAGCCCCTTCTGCACTGCAACCTACGATCCCGATATGTTTTGCCAATTATTCCTCCTTTTTGCAGAAAACAACGGTTATGGGCTGTTCTGTTATGATTTTGAAACGCTGCTATTGCCCTGTGCGGCATTTTTGTGTATGGTTATTCCCGGATTTATTCGAATTGTCAAATTATTTCTACCCAACCCCTACCCCCTGAAAGCGAGATAATCATGGAAATCATATATCATATTGGATCCATTCCCCTCTTTAAAGGTCTCCCAAGGCCACTGCTTGAAGATCTGGCCATGATCGTAGTGGTTCAGATGTTCAAGAAAAGGCAAAACATATTTACGGATGGGGATGATGGAAACGGCTTTTATGTGGTCATATCGGGCAGGGTGAAAATATTCAAAGCCTCATTGGAAGGCAAGGAACAGATCCTTCACATTTTCGGCCCGGGAGAACCCTTTGGAGAGGTTCCGGTTTTTGCGGGTCTTAAATTCCCGGCCAGCGCAGAGTCTATGGAGGAGAGCCGGATCTTTTTTTTCCCAAGAGATGCCTTTATTGGCCTGATCAAAAAAAGCCCTGACATTGCCATGAACATGCTGGCTGTCCTATCGAGGCGACTCATAAGGTTTACCCAGCTAATTGAAAATCTTTCTCTAAAAGAAGTCCCGGGACGTTTAGCCGCATACCTTCTATACTTGAATAAATTAAATAAGGGGTCTCAAGATCTGGAGCTTGATATTTCCAAGGGTCAATTGGCCAGCCTTTTGGGGACTATTCCTGAGACTCTCTCGCGTATTCTGGGTAGAATGCATAAAACAGGGCTGATTGAGTCCGATGGTCCTCGAATCAAAATTGTGGATGTCAAGGGGCTGGAGAACCTGGCAGTAGCCGGAGGCCGCCTTTAATCAACTACAAACCCCAAAAGGGGTGGCTTGAATTGTGACCCTAAAAGGGTCCAAATAAATAAAATGAATTCGAATGACAAAGATCAAAGCCCAAATTTCAAATGAATGTCAAATGACAAATGCTTAAAAATATATGTCCACCCACTATTTCAAACGAAGCCTACACTGGTGAAGATGCACAATGGGAAAAAGATAAATAACTGATCGTTTTGGAAAACGTTTTGACATTGGGGTTTTGGATTTGATTTGACATTTGGATTTTGTCATTTGAACTTTATTCCATAGGACATCACAAATCACTACCTAACACGCATAGCGGAGCTGGGACCATCCCGCTACTGGGGAATGGTTTAAGGAATTAATTAATTATTCTGCATCAGATAGGACACTGTCTTTTCAAGCCCGTCGATGGTGAGTTCAAACATGGGAAATATTTCACGGATCATACTGATGCTGCGGGTGTAAGGCCATTCCGCAGGTAACTTGGGATTTAACCACACAGAGTGAGGAAAGGTTTCGGCAATAAACCGGAGCCGCTCATAACTGGGCTTCATAGTCCTTTCCTCGATGTGGATGGATCCGTCCGTGGCCATCAGTTCATAGGGCGCCATGCTGGCATCGCCCACGATGATAAACCGGGTTTCCGGGTCAAGTCGGATCAAATCATCCACCTTGAAAGGCTTTCTAAACCTGGGGGGGTCCTTCCAGAGATTATCATAGATGGTATTGTGAAAGAAAAAGGTTTTTACCTCTTTGAACTGAGAACGGCTATAGTTAAAAAGGGTTTGCACCATCTCCACGTAAGGATCCATAGACCATCCGCCATTGTCTATGGCCAAAACAATCTTGAGGCGATCTTTAAGGCTGCGATCAAAGACAATCTCGATCTCTCCGGCATTCTTCATGGTCTGATAAATGGTTTTATCGATATTAATCTGGTCTTTGGCGCCCACAGGCACCAGGTTTCTCAACCTTTTCAGGGCCTCTCCAATTTGGGCCTGGGTAAGCGGTCCTTCCTGAGAATAATCACGATATCGTCTGTCCATAGCCACTTTCACGGCAGATTTATTTCTTGAGACACCCCCTACCCTCATTCCGCCTGGATGGTAGCCTGAATGCCCCACAGGGGATGTCCCTCCAGTGCCGATCCATTTGCCTCCGCCGTGGTGTTCGCCTTTTTGTTCCTTTAACCGATCCAGGAAGTACTGCAGCAACTCCTCCGGATTCAATTTATTCAGAGAGTCTTCATCAATGCCCAGGGCATCTGCAAGGCCCTTGGGATCCTTCAGCCACTCCTCAAGCATGGCCTGAGCCACTTCGGACAGCTCGAATTCGTCGGGTTCTTTGAGTTCAGCTCCTTCAAAATGGTGTGCGAACACCTGGTCATAGAGATCGAAGTATCTTTCGCTCTTAACCAGAATAGAGCGGGAGGCCGTGTAAAAATCATCAATGGACGTGATAAGGCCCATACCAAGGGCCTTTTGAAGTCGCAAGAATGAAGTAGGCGAAACCGGAATGCCTACCTGTTTTAAGAGATAGAAAAAATTTGTAAACATAATTAGTCAGTGGTTGGTCGTCGGTTGTCTGTTGTGATTTCTGGATACTGGATACTGGTTTCTGGATACTGGATAGAACATATTAGATAGGAGCTCAGATTATCTATCCAAAAATTATCGATCATTTAGTATCAAGTATCAAGCATCAAGTATCCAGCATCCAGATCATAGTCTCATCCGTGAAATGGAATTGCGAGCAATAGCATAATCCGGGCTTTTCTTAAACAGGACGCCCAGATAAGGGATATTCCCTTTAACTAAGTGCTTTACTTTGAAATCAGGATCTGCCTTCAATGCCCTCATCCAGTTAATCAGCTCCCTGGTTGCTGGTTTTTTCTCAATACCCCTGAAGTCCCTCATCTGATAGAATGCCCTGATTGCATGGTCCATCAAATCCCTGCTAATGTCAGGAAAATGCACCTGGACAATCTTTCTCATCATATCAGGTTCAGGAAAGGCAATATGATGGAAATTACAGCGTCCCAGAAAAGGATCCGAGAGGTCTTTTTTTGCATTGGATGTGATAATAATGACGGGCCTGCAATTCGCACTCATGGTTTTATCGATCTCAATGATATCGAATTCCATCTGATCCAGAACGTCCAGCATATCGTCCTGGAAATCCGAGTCTGCCTTGTCGATTTCGTCAATCAGCAGAATAACCCGTTCGTCAGACACAAAGGACTGGCCTATTTTGCCCATTTTGATATACTCTTCGATATTACTCACATCCCTTTTTGAATCACCAAACCGGCTGTCATTGAGCCTGGTTAAGGTATCATACTGGTACAGGGCATCCACAAGCTTCATGCTCGATTTCACGTTCAGCACGATCAACTTCATATTGAGGGCTTCTGATATTGCATGTGCGAGCATGGTTTTGCCGGTTCCTGGCTCTCCTTTTAGAAGCAGGGGCATTTCAAGGGCCATGGTGATATTCACTATTTGGGCGAGTTCCTCATCCAGGATATACTTGGAGGCTCCGGTGAATTGTTCTGTTGGGCTATATTCTGCAATCATGTATCTACTCCTTGATAAAAAAGGGGGGTTCACGTATGCCGTGAAGCATTGGCGTTCATTTTTCATTACTTAACGATAAAAAATAATCACTTTAATAGGATAGTCAAGATAGATTATTAAAGGCTTTTTTTCAAACAAAACGGAGGTTTTCTATCGATTCTAATGTTGATATCAGATAGTTATCCTAATTCATTTTATCGCTTGACATAATCGTGTGCCGGTATTACTCTTCGACCAGAACGGTATTATGAATGGAGGCGTTATGAAAACTTTATCACTCAAGTTACCTGAATCAT
>JAUWMY010000112.1 GCA_030612945.1 Desulfobacteraceae bacterium | reverse complement strand
AATCACGCGATCAATTAACCTGCTCAGGATCATGAAGGAGGCTGAACTCCATGCCGTTAGCAACGTCCCTGTTCTAATAACCGGAGAAAGCGGCACGGGGAAGGAACTTCTTGCAAGGGCTATCCATGATGCCAGCCCCAGGGCAAAACATCTTTTCACTCCTGTCAATATGGCCGGCCTCACAGGCACCCTGTTCGATTCAGAATTCTTCGGACACACCAAGGGTGCATTTACCGGTGCGGAACAGGATCGGAAAGGTTATTTGGAGACCGCCAATAAGGGAACCCTGTTCCTGGATGAGATTGGGCATCTGCCCCTGGAACTCCAGGGAAAGCTGCTTAGAGTACTCCAGGATGGGGAATTCCTGAAGGTAGGAGCAAGCCATTTCCAGAAAACAGATATTCGTTTTATTGCAGCCACAAATATTGAGCTTGATCCTCTGATTGCTAAAGGGAAATTTCGCAAGGACCTGTTTTATCGCCTAAAGGGCGCCTGGCTTCATCTTCCACCCCTTCGAGAAAGAAGAGAGGACATTCCCCTGTTGATCGACACATTCATAGACGAATTCGAGGGGACCAACAAAAATAAAGGCATTGATGAGCAGGCTTTATCACTGCTTATTGATTATGACTACCCTGGTAATATAAGAGAACTAAGATCCATCATCCAATCGTCGATAAACCTGGCACAGGGCAGACGGATATCCGAAGCTTTTCTTCCCGAATTTTTACTAAAGCTTAAGAAGGGATTCAAAAAAAAGACCCCTAAACAGAACGGTTCTATTGCCCCCCTTGAAGAGATAGAAAAGGACCATATATTGAAGGCATATGACTACAGCGGAAAGAACAAGGCCCAAACAGCCAGGCTTCTCGGAATTGGCCTGAACACCCTTAGGAGAAAACTCAAGTACTATCGGGTGGACTAAGTTTCTTTATTTTTTAATCTACTCTCGTAACATCTCAATAAACCCGGGCATTCACAACCGTATTAATGCCTTGATCGAATTACAATAGCTGTATAGCCTTTCGGAGTTTAGGCGTGAGCCTTTTATAAAATCCTTACGGCCCGCCCTCCCCGTCCCGAGATCGGGAGGTGCGACTTGCCGTAAATAAGCAGCTTTATCTGAAATTATTCGAAAGTTGAAATCATAAAACTAAAACCCTTAAAGACAGGTCTGGGCCAGGGATAAACTCCACCCGAACTTATTTAAAAGTTGCCTACTCTCGTCATACCCCCGAAAGCGGGTATCCAGGAATTTCGAAATCTGGATTCCAGCCGGTATTGCCAAAATGGACCGCTCCAAATTGGCAGTATAAGGCATAAGTGCTTGATCACCATTACATTCGCCCATAGAAACGCCAATGTGGCACATTCGTCACCCCCACTCATAGTCTCTTCAAATCAATTCCAATGGTGATCCTTACAAGGTAACATCTTGAAATATTTTGATTACTGGATAAAGAGCAGGCAATGCCCTTATATGGCACAATCTGTGCTCAAACAAAGAGAATAAGCGTTCACAGGTTCCCCGCTTCCGCTTCACTTCAGACGGGATCTTCGACAGGGTTCAACGTTCAGCGCCGCCTCTGGCCACCGAAGTTGCCAGTTTGATCAAAAAAGTGACGCTGTCCTTGCGGAGTCATATACGAGGGTTAGGGACAAGGACAAAATTGAAGACCCGAAGTTCTCGTAAAAAATGCTGGTTTTGCCACATAATTGCCAAATACCATGTTCCAGGTTTGTGGGGATGTAGAAGCGGTCGGGTTTCCCGTACAAAACGTTTACAAAATGACATATGGTGATGAACATCCAACCTTTGAACCTCTCAACCCCTGGCCCAGACCGATCATCGGGACTATACATGGGAAAAGTACAGTCTAAGCCTACTCAAGCACAGGTTTGGAATCATGCCACGAGGCGCGCCTCCCGATCCCGGCCCGGTCTCGGGACGGGGAGGGCGGGCTTTGAACCCGTGAACTGTTACGAAAGGAGATAATAATCATGGAATCAAAAACATTTTCAATACCAAATATAAGCTGTGATCATTGTGTAATGAGCATCAAAAAAGAGTTGAGTGAGATCGAAGGCGTCTCAAAGGTAGAGGGCAGTGCCGATACAAAAAAGATAACAGTGGAGTGGGATGCACCGGCAACCCTTGAAAGGCTAAAATCCACATTGAAAGAAATCAATTATCCGGCCGATGAGTAAAGAATCAAAAGATTCAGGGATTTGGAAATTGAGTTTCTTATCTGTGAAATTTTGTATACTTTATGTAAATACACGGAGCGAAGCGATGCCTCAAATAATCAATATTCAATCGTCAATATTCAATTTGGTTCCGGTTTTTCCGGGTTAGGGTAAGCTTATTTTGTCTGAGAAAAACGCCACTATCGCGGTCACAGGGATGTCATGCGCCAATTGCGCCCTGAATATTGAAAGAAATGTCAAAAAACTTCAGGGAGTCACGGACGCGAATGTCAACTTTGCCACTGAACAGGCCGTAATCTCATATGATTCAAATGAGATTGCGATCAAAGATCTGGTGAAGAATATATATGATGCAGGCTACGGAGTGGCAAAAACAACCGTTGAAATCCCGGTTACGGGGATGACCTGTTCCAACTGTGCCGCGACCGTTGAAAGGACCTTAAACAAAAAGGTTCCCGGTGTAGTAAAGGCTTCAGTCAATTTTGCCACAGAGCGCGCCCATGTGGAATACATACCGAGCTTGACCACCATAGATGAGATGATTGGCGCCATAGAGAAGGCCGGATATGGGGCCATACGACCGGATGAGACTATGGAGGTCGAAGATGTGGAACTGGCGGCTCGAAAAGCCGAGATCAAAAATCAAACCCGCAAATTCGCGATAGGGATTTTATTCACAGCGCCGCTCTTCTTTCTCAGCATGGGAAGGGACTTCGGTCTTTTTGGACTATGGTCCCATGCTGAATGGATCAACTGGCTTTTCCTGGCATTGGCAACGCCTGTTCAATTTTATACTGGCGGGGATTACTACATTGGAGGATGGAAAAGCCTTAAAAATGGCAGCGCCAATATGGATGTCCTGGTGGCAATGGGATCATCGGTTGCCTATTTCTACTCCCTTGCTGTGCTTCTTTACGCTCCCCTTGGAGAGCATGTCTATTTTGAAACCTCTGCCGTCATCATCACCTTGATCAAGCTTGGTAAAATGCTTGAGGCCAGAACAAAAGGCCGCACAGGTGGTGCTATCCGTAAGCTGATGGGGCTGCGACCAAAGACGGCGACCATTATGGAAGGTGAAAAAGAAAGAGAGATCCCGCTTTCCCAGGTCAAGGTGGGAGACGTGATTATTGTACGCCCTGGCGAAAGTATCCCGGTAGACGGGGTGGTCCTGGAAGGCGAATCAACAGTTGATGAATCCATGTTAACAGGAGAGCCGATCCCCGTAGATAAGCATGCCGGGGCTAAACTTACAGGTGGCACTATCAATGGAGAGGGTCGTATTAAGTTTGAGGCAAACAGGGTCGGAAAGGATACGGCCCTGGCCCAGATCATCCGGCTGGTTCAGGAAGCTCAGGGTAGCAAGGCCCCTATTCAGGCCCTGGCGGATCGGGTCGCCGCTGTGTTCGTGCCTGCCGTAATCGGGATCGCTTTCCTGACTTTTATCCTCTGGTGGACTATAGGTGGCGAATTTGTCCCTGCCATGATACGAATGGTAGCAGTATTGGTCATTGCCTGTCCCTGTGCCCTTGGACTTGCAACGCCCACAGCAATTATGGCTGGAACAGGGAAAGGTGCTGAAAAAGGTATCCTTTTCAAGAACAGTGAGGCCCTGGAGATGGCTACAAAACTGGATACGATTGTTCTGGATAAAACAGGGACCATCACCATGGGCAAGCCCTCTGTGGTCAACGTGATTGTGTCTGATTTACTTATTAAGAACGAGGACGATCTTTTGAGGCTCGGTGCGTCGGTGGAAAGGGGATCTGAACATCCCCTTGGACTGGCCATGGTCAAAGAGGCAGTAAAAAGGGGGATCGATCTCTCTGAACCAGAGGGCTTTCGGGCTTTAAGGGGCCTCGGGGTTCAGGCAAAAATAAACGGGCAGGATGTCTTGGTGGGAAAGCCAAACTGGTTTGATGAGATGGAATTGGACCTTTTAGATGCAAAAGATCAAATCCGCTCTTTGCAGGATGAAGGAAAGACGGTGATGCTTGTAGTGGTTGACAAAAAACTTGCAGGCCTGATAGCAGTTGCAGACACGGTCAAGCCTGAGTCAGAAGAGGCGATTGGCCGGCTTCATGAGCACAATTTGAAGGTGGTCATGCTCACAGGGGATAATATCCAGACCGCTGGTGCAATCGCTTCTGAAGTTAATATTGATGAGATAGTTGCAGAGGTCAGGCCGGAAGAAAAATCCGCAAAAATCAAGGATCTCCAGGATAAAGGGGCGAAAGTCGGTATGGTTGGCGATGGTGTCAATGACGCTCCAGCACTTGCCCAGGCCGACGTTGGCCTGGCCATTGGGACAGGGACTGACGTGGCCATAGAATCAGGCGATGTGATCCTGGCCAGTGGTAATCTGACCGGAGTTTCTAAGGCCATCAATCTCAGCAGGGCCACTATGGGAACAGTCAGACAGAACCTTTTCTGGGCCTTTTTTTACAATATTGTTCTCATCCCTGTTGCGGCTGGTGTGCTCTATCCTTTTGAATTTTTGCCTGCGTTTTTAAGACAGCTTCATCCAATACTGGCTGCATTTGCAATGGCCTTGAGCAGTATAACGGTCGTTTCCAACAGTCTTCTCCTGTACAAAGCCAAGGTAGATTAGCAAAAGAATCTTGGACTTTGATAGGCCCCAGCCAGCATGGATACGGCTATTGCAATTAGGCTTGAGATAGAGTAAAAAGGAATCCTGATGGTCAAAAAAGATAGGAGGTTAAGGTGATGGAAGAAAAAAAAGCGGAAGAAGTAGAAGACCAGGTGAAAGGAAAAAAGAAAAAAGTTGGTGACAAACTTCCCTACTGCACTACATCCCCAAGTGCAGAACAAGCCAGATCTGATGATGACGGTGAACCCTGTGATGATGGCAGGGGAGGAGACATAGGCTGAGCTTAATAATAGGAGAGTAGAGACTAATAGGCTCATGCCATAGACAAAGGATTTACTGCTAAGGAGGGAAAACATGAAAGTAAGAGATTTTATGAAAAAAGAGGTTATAACGGTCGATATTAAAACACCGATTATGGCCGCATTGGAGACCATGAAACATAATAAGATCAAACGGTTGCCGGTCACTAAAAATAGCAAGTTTACAGGTCTTGTGACAAGAGCCATGATACGCGATGCCTCACCATCAGCGGCAACAAGCCTCAGCGTTTATGAGTTGAATTATCTGATCTCAAAGATGACTGTTGGCGACATAATGGTCAAAGATCCAGTTACTATTTCGCCGGAACTTCCTGTGGAAGAAGCAATTTCACTTGGTAAAAAACACGGTATAGGAGCCTTTCCCGTTATTGAGAAAAAAGACCTTGTGGGTATTATTACTGAATCAGACATCACGGACGTTGTATCAAATGCCCTGGGGCTCGGCGATAGTGATAGCAAGCGTATCACAATTGATGCATCCGGTAAACGATTTGGGTATCTAAAGGACCTCATTGAAGTTCTGGACAAACATCACATTCCTCTTTTGAGTATTATGAGCATTCCCAAGTCAGCCAAGGGAGACTGGTTCCTGGTGCTGCGGCTTAAAACAAAGGACGCTGGACTGGCTGCGGAGGATCTAAAGAAAAAGGGCTTCAATGTTACCAACGTTACATAAACCCGTTTGTAACTGCTCAATAGATGAAAGGAGTTTACTAAACCATGAGCTACGATTTTAGTGCAGATGAAATATTCGAGATGGCGGAGCAGATTGAAAGAAACGGGTCGAGGTTTTACAGGAAGATGGCCGAGAATATCTCAGATAAATCCATTCGCGAACTGCTCCTTGATTTTGCTGCAATGGAAGACGATCATGAAAGGGTTTTCGCATCCATGAGGGCTGATTTGCCTGATAAGGAACGGGAACCGAGGGTCTTTGACCCTGAAGATGAAGCAGCCCTGTATCTGCGAGCGTTGGCTGATCTTCGTGTATTTAACGAAAAGGCAGAAGACGGATTCGTCCTGCCCGAAGACTTATCTGAGAGTGAGAAAGGCATAATAGTTTTCCGGGAAGCTATCAAACAGGAGAAAGATTCCATTGTATTTTATTTGGGAATGAAGGGATTAGTTCCGGAGAGTCTCGGCAGAGAAAAAATTGACAGCATTATAAAAGAGGAAATGAAACACATAAGACTTCTGAGCAATAAACTTGCGTCCTTAAAGGCATAAAATCGGCCTGCCTTACAGAATGCTTGAAAGTCCTCACAGGGTGCCGATACAGTTCAGGAAAGAAAAGGAGAAAAACATGGCCAAAAAATTCTTTCAGTGCCTGTTGATATTTTCGATTGTTTTGTTCGCTGTGTCATATGCAGCGGCCCATTGTGAGATTCCATGTGGAATCTACGATGATGAGATGAGAATCAACATGATGGCCGAACATATAACCACCGTTGAAAAATCGATGAAGCAGATCCTAAAACTGGAAACCAGTAAATCGGTAGATTACAATCAGCTTATCCGCTGGGTTATGAACAAGGAGAACCACGCCAATGAATTTCAGGAGATCGTGACTCAGTATTTTATGACCCAACGAATCAAGGTTGATACTGAGAATTATGCGAAGAAATTGATCATGCTACACAAAATGCTGGTCTATGCCATGAAGTGCAAGCAAACAACCAATCTTTCCCACATCAGCACTCTCAGGTCACTTTTGAAGGAATTTCACGATCTCTATTTCGGACACAGTCACAATTAGGTTTCGCTAAGAACCATCCTGGCGGTCTACGCTTTTCTAACAAAACTGAAAGGAATCTTTTTTCACTGTAAATCTGACCTCCCCTTTGGGACGGTCAGAGGAGGGGAAAGATAGACTAAACCATAATTTAGTAAGGAGGTGAGCTATGAGTTACACTAAAGAGGAGTTAAAAAAGAAGCTTTTGGAAATGTATCCTGAAATCAAAACATACGGCCTTTCCACGGAAATTGGATTTGATGAAGGGAAAAATGCTTGGGTCGTCAGCTTTAACAAGGGGAATCACCGTCGCCATGCCTTTCTCGACAAAGGGGATGCTGATGCATGTATTGAAGGGAATGCATGCATTTACCTTGGAGTGCTGATCGCCCAATACATAAAGGATCTCGAGGCCGAGTTATCTGGAAAATAGCTGACAGTAGCTTTGGTCTTTACTGAAACCCACAGGTTAGTTAGTGTGTTTGGAAAAAAATAAAAGGGGTGGCTCGGATGAACCACCCCTTGGGATTAGGGAGTCGAGATGAAGTACTTTATTAATGAACCGAGATCTTTTTAGGCTTCTCTTCCTCAGGCTTC
>JAUWMY010000567.1 GCA_030612945.1 Desulfobacteraceae bacterium | reverse complement strand
CTTTCGCTCACCTTTACTACCCCCGAACCCTGAACCTTTGAACCTTGAACGGTTGTTCAACCTTAATACTTCCCTGTAAGCCCTATGAATGCGTCTTCAAGTGTCATGGTGACTTGATCCAGGGTCGCCACATCAAGTCCTTGTTCTTTGAGGTGTGCGGCCACTGCCTCCTTAGGCTGGAACGAGTAAACAGAGGTAATACTCCCTGTATTGTCGACGTTTTTTATAACTTCATCTTTATGTGGTATGTTCCTTGAGCCGTTATTCCTGAAACTGAATTGTTTGAAATCAGACATGAAATTATCTAATGGGGTCTGGAAAATCTCTCCGCCCCTGTTGAGGAAAATTACTTCATTAACCAATTTTTCAAGATCCTGGACTATATGGGAAGTGACAAACACGGTTTTAGAACCGTCTTTGACATACTCGCTCAGGTATTCAAGGAAGAGGCGGCGATATCCTGCATCCAGTCCCATAGAATAGTCATCCAGGATCATCAGTTCAGGGCTCTGGGCAAATATCAGACCCAGGACAACCTGCGAGCGCTGTCCACAGGACATATTTTTGATCACATGGTCATAAGACAGGTCAAGCCTGTCAACGAGTCCGTAATACAGTTCGCGGTTCCAGTCGGGATAGTGCGTTGAATAAAACCTTTCAATCTGGGCGATTGACATAAAATTATATGCCAGATGTCCTTCAAAGAGCAGGCCGATTTTTCGTCTGGCCGCGGGCGACAGGTTGTGGGAGTCTTCGCCCAGGACCCGGCATCTACCTGAAATTGGTCTCAGAAATCCCATAAGAATCGTAATAAGAGTGGTCTTACCAACACCGTTTTTGCCCAGGAGGCCAAATATCCTGCCACGGGGGACAGTAAAATTCAGATTCTCGTAGATAATCTGTTTCCCGAACCAGTGAGTTAGATTTTCAACCTCAATGACGTTTTCCATGAATACGCCCTCTGTACATCAAAGCAAATGGGTGGTCGGAAAATACCTGGTTGATCATAACATCGTCCATTTGAAATAAAGTTGCTTTCAATATATCTTTTTCTCTCACAGAGCACACAGAGTTTTTAAGGTTTTTCTCTGTGCCCTTTGTGTGCTCTGTGAGAGATATGGTGGCCGAAACAATGATCAAGGCCGAAAAGACAGGCGACCCCTGAAAGAGGTCGCTTATCTTCTCCTTTTGAAAGTCCCATATTGATCTTTTTGTTACTTCATATCCACAGCCTTTATCCAGATGACCGCATCTGCATTGAATTTTTCACCTTTATGTTCTTTTTCAGGGCCCACTCCAAGGGCTGCAAACCCCCACCAGCCGGCCCTGGGGATGCCGAAGGAAAACTCGCCGTTTACGTTAGCCTTAATGGTCATGGTGACAAAGGCGTCCTGGGGGGGCTCAACATAGTTCGACTTGGCAAAGGCGTTTTTGTCCATGAGAACATCGTGATTGATATATTCCACCTCGATATCGCAATTCGAAACGGGTTTGCCTTCG
>JAUWMY010000426.1 GCA_030612945.1 Desulfobacteraceae bacterium | reverse complement strand
TCCACACTTCTCAGGGTCTCACCGGAAATGTACCCTGTTTGAGCTGTAGCCAGAGCTCTCATTTGTATGAGGAGCGGCAGCAACTCAGCCTCTTTGTCTTTGCCTACCTTTCTCTTAATAATGATTTTGACGGCCATAACTGTCCCTCCTTTACTGTTGATAATATTTTCGTAAGTGAATACTGTCAATCCAATTTGACTAAAGAGAATCAGCAATTCTAATTATAACCTTTCGACCTTGCTAATGCAGTGCCGTGGGAAAGCCATAATTAGAATTACTGAAAGAGTAGGCTTTTTCTTGCATGAAAAATGAGTCTGTGATAGAAAATCCTAAAAGCCGGAATGAATAGGAGCGAGGGTCAATCGATGCCTGTGCAAAACCATAGTTTATATGCTCAAACCACTGAAAAGACTGATATTATTGATATTACGCCTCAGGTGGCAGCGCAGGTAACAGAATCCGCCATTGAGAATGGGTGTGTCACCCTTTTTATCCCGGGCTCTACAGCTGCCCTTACAACCATTGAATTTGAAAGCGGGGTTATCAATGACCTGAAAAAGGCAGTAGATCGGATGGCGCCGGAAGATATCTACTACGAGCACAACGAGAGGTGGGGAGACGGAAATGGCTATGCCCACGTTAGGGCGGCAATGATTGGGCCATCGCTGCATATTCCGGTTATTGAGGCCAGAATGGCATTGGGAACCTGGCAGCAGATAGTGCTAATCGATTTTGATAATAGACCCCGTGAGCGGCGAATTTTGGTCCAGATATCTGGAGATTAGGTGATGTTTGTGTAAGTTCTCAATAAGCCCGGGCTGAATCTAAAAAATCCCCCTCGATCCCCCTTTGTAAAAGGGGGAAGCAGTTGAACTGCCGGGACTTATTGAGAACTTACAAGTGAGTCAAAAATTAAGAGACAACTTACTGCTGGCAGAGGGCAATGAGCAGCACGCATTTTTAATTGAGGCCGTCTATTGAAAAGACCCATTTCAACGAATGCTTCAGAATTTAGTAAGCAGTTGACTTTTCCAGACCATGAATTGATGCGAACCCTTTGCGGCGAGCATAACGCTCATCTGCATTTGTTAGAGAAAAAAATCGGGGTATCAGTATATGTCAGAGGAAACGTGTTGTCTCTTCAGGGCGGGGATTGGGAGGTCGGCCTGGCAGATGCAGTCATAACCCAACTATATGACCTCTTGAAGGCGGGCTACCCGATTTATAAAAATGATGTGGACTATGCTGTAAGGATTCTGAGCGGTGATCAGTCACGCTCATTGGAGAAAATATTCCGGGACGAAGTCTATATTTCTTCAAAGAAAAAAGTTATAACCCCTAAGACTGTTAATCAGAAGAATTATATCGATAGTATTCGAAAATTTGATATTGTTTTTGGGATTGGGCCTGCAGGGACGGGAAAGACCTATCTTGCCATGGCTATGGCTATTTCGTCTCTGATCAAGAAGGAGGTCAATCGGGTCGTCCTTGCGAGACCGGCAGTGGAGGCGGGAGAGCACCTGGGTTTTTTGCCCGGAGACCTTTATGAGAAGGTAAATCCGTATCTCAGACCTTTGTACGACGCATTACACGATATGTTGGATTTTGAGCATACATCCCGTTTGCTTGACCAGGGCGTTATTGAAGTGGCCCCTCTGGCCTTCATGCGGGGCAGGACGTTAAATGATTCCTTTGTTATCCTGGATGAGGCACAGAATGCCACTTCAGAGCAAATGAAGATGTTTTTAACCAGACTCGGTTTTAGCTCCAAGGCGGTTATTACTGGGGATATTACCCAAATCGACCTTCCTGAAGGGAAAATTTCCGGGCTGATTGAAGCAAGAGGAATCCTCGAAGGCATCAAAGGAATTGGATTTGCCTATTTTACCAGAGAGGATGTTATCAGGCACTCGCTTGTTCAGAAAATTATACATGCTTACGAGAAAATGGAAAGCAACAAGCGAAAAAAATAGATGGGAATCGGGTAAAAACTGCTTTTTTTAGGATTTAGATATGCCAGACAAAACAAAAATAAGGACCCTCAGGCGGAGCAAGCCCCAAAAAAGGGGAGAAAGAGAGACCTTTCACGGGAGCAAGCCTTCAAGAAAAAAAGGCCGCTGGTTTGGACCTAATGTCCAAAAGTGGGTCATCTTGATTGGCTTGAGCATAATTATTTCCATTCTTTTGTTCCCGAACGCGTTGACAAGGCCAAGAACCTATAACCTCGGAGATGTGGCCGATCGGGATATCAAGGCCTCCCGAGAGCTGCTCATTGAAAATAATGAACTGACGGAGAAGAGCAGACAGGAAGCCACTAAGGAAGTACTTTCTGTTTATGACTTTGATCCCACCGGCGCAAATATTCTGGCCAGGATAGGAGATGCGTTTTCTGCAGGCAGGCAGTATCTGGCTGAGGCTCCTTCTGTCACTGATTCCCCTGAAAAACTACCAAAGGATCAGTCAACGAACGCTGATGCTTTTAAACAGGGTTTTTTCGAAACTCTTGATGTTGCTCCGGACGAAAAAATCATTGGTCTTTTAATGAAAAACGGTTTCCCTTGGGAGGTGGAAGAGACGACAATAGATTTGGTCACTCAGGTCCAAAAGAAAGGGGTTGTTATTAATAAGGCTATTTTGGAGCGCCAGAGTGGAATGGGAATCTTTTTACATAATATCCATACTGGACAGGAACTCAAGGTAACAGACCTCAATCGGTTTTATGATGTGAAGGCGGCCAGGAAAATAGTCAACGGGCAAAGCCAGGCCTTAGAGAAGTCGTTGAGCTCTTCTCGGCTGGCGGAAGTTGCGGTTAAGCTATCTGTCGCCCTCATCAAACCAAATCTCACCTTTAACAAAAGGGAGACGGAATTAAGGAAAGATCTTGCTCGAAAATCGGTTAAGCCCTTCTATTTTAAGGTAAAGAAGGGTGAAATGCTTGTCAGGGAAGGAGAAAGGATCCAGGGTGAGCATCTTCTAAAACTTTCGGAAGAAAACAAGTCTCTTAAACAAAAAGAGATAATAGGCAGGGTACCCGCCATGGCCCTGCTGATAGCTTATCTCCTTGCGGCCATTTATATGGTGGGTCTGTTAACAAATGGATCATCAAGGGCGGAGGTAAAGGGTCTTCTCTTTAATGCAGTAACTCTTTTGGCCATTTTTTTGGTGGTCGTGGTGTTTAATTTCATGGCTGAAGAAGTAGCCCGTGGATTTCGTTTTTTTTCGCCCAGGACTATTTTATTCGCCGCACCGGTCGCGAGTGGGGCCATGCTTGTAGCCGTCTTTCAG
>JAUWMY010000229.1 GCA_030612945.1 Desulfobacteraceae bacterium | reverse complement strand
GGTATAGACGAGCTAAAGGAAAGAGCGGCAAAGGCCTCGGGGAAAAAGGCACTAATTGGGCCTGATATCAATCTAGATGAATTTGAAAAGGCTCCGGTGCCCCACAAGTACCTTGCCGACGAAGACCTTTGCACGCTTCCTGAGGAAGAAGAGCAGCAATTGATTATGTCAGGGTTAGACGTAACCCAGAAAGAACGGGGTGGGACCTATTTTCAGAAAGATACTACAGTGGTCCATTGCGGTACAAAGCAGGAGGGCGTTGAAGTAATCCCTATCCGTCGGGCCCTGGAAGAGCATGAATGGATCCGGGACTACTACTGGAAACTTATTCAGGTGGATACAGACAAATATACCGCCGCAGCAGAACTGGACCTCCATGATGGCTATGTAATTCGTGCCCTGCCGGGGACCAAAAGCGTTTATCCTGTTCAGGCCTGCCTTTATCTGGAAAAGGATGGTCTACAGCAGACTGTCCATAATATCATCATTGCAGAGGAGGACTCGGAGCTTCATATTATAACGGGATGCGCCACTTCACCTCACCTCAAAAAGGGCGCACATGTTGGTATTTCAGAGTTTTTTGTGAAAAAAAATGCCAAGCTGAGTTTCACGATGATCCACAACTGGGCAGAAGATATGGTAGTGCGTCCGCGTTCGGCAGCCCAGGTGGAAGCCGGGGGTCTGTTCCTGAACAACTATATTTGCATGAAACCTGTCAAATCCCTCCAGATGTATCCGGTTACACATCTGGCCGGAGAAAATGCTGTTGCCCGTTTTTACAGTATTATCGTGGGGAGCCCAGGCTCCGAATACGATATCGGAGGTCGGATATTTTTGAAAAAACCCGGAGCCCGGGCTGAAATTGTGACCAGAACCATCAGTAATGGGGGAGATATCATCGCAAGGGGACATCTGATAGGTGAAGTGCCGGGTATCAAAGCCCACTTAGAGTGCAAGGGACTTATTTTGAACGGGGGTGTAATGCGGGCAATCCCGGAATTGGAGGGATATGCTGATGGTGTGGAGATGTCCCATGAAGCGGCTGTCGGAAAGATAGCTCAGGAAGAGATCGCCTATCTGATGTCGAGGGGCCTTGATGAAGACGAGGCCATATCCACAATCGTCCGCGGTTTTTTGAATGTGGATATTCCAGGGCTGCCAGCACAATTGAAAGCAGAGATCGACCGGGCTATTGAAGCAAGTGATAAAGATATGATGTAAAAGATTAAAAGTTGATACCTGAAAAAAGATGGGCCAGATACTTCATGGGACCAATCAGGACTCGAGATAATATGCCTGTATGGGCAAAATTATCCAACATTACGATGCCGAGAATAATAATCGCTCCGTAACGACCAAACTCCCTGTACTTTTGTGCAGCGCGCAGAGGTAGGAGGTTCTCCAGGACGTGTGAACCGTCAAGTGGGGGGATCGGTAGGAGGTTAAATAAACCGAGTCCTATGTTCATGAATAACAAATAAATCAATGCCAGACGATAAATATCCCAGGGGAAAAAGAAATTCCGGATGAGTATCCCCGCCAGAAGCGCTAATAAGATATTGGCCAGGGGTCCTGCAAGGGACATCAAAATGATGTCCTTCCTTATATTCTTAAAATATCTGGGGTTCACGGGGACGGGCTTGGCCCACCCAAAGTTAAAAAGAAACAGACATATTGCCCCAAAAGGATCAATATGGGGCAGGGGGTTCAGGGTGAGCCGCCCCATGTTTTTTGCTGTGGGGTCTCCCAGCCATAACGCGGCCCTGCCATGGGCATATTCATGTATGGTGATGGCGAACAATAACACGGGAATTCTGACAATCCACTGACTGATATCAAATGACATATAAGTATCTTCTCTTAAGGTTTTTTTTAAATTGCCGGTTTTCGATTTATCAGTAAAGCTACATAGCAAAAATCTCATTTTATGGCAAGAAATAAGAGAGGGAGGTTGACTATTGATGATTGACTATTGGCGATTGACTATTGTTGGTTGAATCCCAAAAATAATACTCCAAATCGCCAGTAGTGTTAGTGGTCCGTTGTGTGTCGTTAGTTGTACTTGTATTTCAGGTAGTTGGCTGAGGTATAAAATATACAAAGTGGAATGATATCTATCTGGAATTATTTGATTTTCCCTCTTACTTCAATGGACAACTGACAACGATCAACTGACACCACTAAATCGTCAATCGCCAATCGAAAATCGTCAATTGAAAAGGGGGTGACACCCATGAAAGAGGTAAGAAGGTCTGATTTTGCCGGTTCATGGTATCCCGGGAATGAATCGGAATGCCGGGCGAGCATTGATGAGTTTTCAGATGCCAGCCAGCCTTGTCCTGAAGATGGAGATGCAGTGGGCGGTATTGTCCCCCATGCCGGATGGTTTTATTCCGGGAAGATCGCATGTAACGTGATCAAATGTCTGAGCCAGCACACCCAGCCTGATACCTGTATCATCTTTGGCCGGCACTTACACCCCGGGAGTGGTAACTTCATTATGGAGCGAGGCCGTTGGGCAACGCCTCTTGGTGATTTGGAAATAGACGATGAACTTGCTACAAAACTAACAGCGGAATTCCCCTTTACTGTTGAAACACCCTCTCACTATGAGCCGGACAACACAATAGAATTGCAGTTGCCGTTCATAAAATACTTTTTCCCCAAGACAAGAATTGTCCCTATTGGTGTACCTCCAAGACTTACTTCTTTGGAGATCGCCAGAAAGGCAGTTGAAATAGCAAAAAACCTGAGTCGCAAAACCATTATTGTAGGGTCTACTGACCTTACTCATTATGGTTACAATTACGGCTATGTTCCAAAAGGTGCTGGCGAAGAGGCCGTCGAGTGGGTAAAAAACAAAAACGATAAGCAGGTTGTGGATTTGATGCTTGAAATGGACGGACAAGGTGTTATTCAGGAATCACTTGAGAACCATAATGCCTGCTGTTCCGGAGCAGCAGGCGCTGCAATTGAGGCCACAAAAAAATTGGGTGCAAAAAGAGCAGAGAAAATATTATATTACACCAGCTATGACATAAGGCCTGATACCAGTTTTGTGGGCTATGTGGGCATTGTTTTTTTGTAACCGTTCACGGGTTCAAAGCCCGCCCTGGTGCGACTCTTGGCATGATTCCAAACCTGTGCTTGAGTAGGCTTAGACTGTACTTCTCGCATGTATAGTCCCGATGATCGGTCTGGGCCAGGGGTTCAGAGGTTCAAAGGTTGCATTCTCACCACCATCCGTCATTTTGTAAACGTTTTGTACGGGAAAACCGACCGCTTCCACATCCCCACAAATCTGGAACATGGTATTTGGCAATTATGTGACAAAACCAGCATTTTTTACAAGGACTTCGGGTCTTTAATTTTGTCCTTGTCCCTAACCCTGAACGTTGAACCCTGAACCTGTGAACGCTTACGCTTTTAGTACGGTTTGATATGTTTTAAAAGGTAGTTGATATGATTAAATTTTTCAGAAGGAATGAAGCCAGATCTTCCCAAAAGGCAGAAGTGCCAGACAGTCAATCTGAATCAAGACAAGTTTCTGTAAACATTGATTCGGAACATAAAACAGATTTTCATCCAGACCGAAGGAGAGTCAAAACTGACCTCCTTATACATGACCTCAAGGTTCCCCTTGCAGTGATAGAAGCTGGTATCGTGTCGTTATTGAGAAGGGTGGAAAAATATGGGCCCCTTACAGAAAAACAGGAAAAAGTTTTAGTGAGAGTGTTGAGAAATACCAAGGTTACTAAGACACTTGTCAATGATGCCCTCGAACTGGGACGGTCCAGAAAGGGGATTGTTGATATTACAAATTTCAGCCTTTCAGATTTGATCGGGCAGACCCTGGTGGAGATTTTTGATCTGGCTGACTCCGGGGCCGCAGAAAAAATAAAAAGCTGTGTCGACCTGGCGCGATTTAGAGAAATATTGGAAGAAAAAGGAGTTTTGCTGCATATTGATGAAAGACTCTGGTGTCAGGAGGTCTGTCAGGATGAAGCAAAGTTAATACAGATCTTGAGAAATCTGCTGAACAATGCCTTAAAGTATAGAAAAAGCCGTGTGACATTAGATATTGATAGAAAGGAGGGCTACCTTGTCATTCTTGTAAAGGATGATGGGGAGGGAATACCGTCAGTCTATCACAAAAAGATATTTGAGAGCTATTTCCAGATAGATGGCTCAGGTGTTTATACCGTCAGGGGTCATGGCCTGGGCCTGGCTGGTGTGATGGCTTTGGTAGAGGATATGGGTGGGCAGATATCACTTGAGAGCGAAGAGGGAAAAGGCGCAAAGTTCTCTGTCAAAGTTCCTTTGTCAAGCAATACTGAACAATAAACTCCGAACCTTATAACCGGAGTAGTAACAGCTACATAAGCTTTTCGACGTCCTCTTTTGAGACGTGATATGTATCATCAAAGTCCTGCCAGAATTCTTTGTGCTCTTTCCTCCACCCGGCCCCGAACTTTTTGTCAAAAAATGGCTTGAGTTTTGCAAACCAGGTACCTTCTTTTTTAATCCCTTTTTCACTGGAACTCAGTATATCGGCCAGAAACATTGGGATATCAGCTATCTTATCCTTAGGCACATAAGACTGGGCGCCCCCTCTTATAGACTTTACCAGGTTATCCGGACTGAGGGCATGGGCTGTGAGCATTAAGGAAGCAACATTTTGTTCTTTGTTGAGTTTCAAAAGATCGTAGCCCCTGACCCCCATAATATCCAGGATGGCCGCATCATAGGTGTTTTTATTAAGAAATTTTTTGGCACTATCGAAATTTGGGGCGGTATCAACAAGACACATATCCAGCAATTCTGCCAGCGTCTCCAATATATCAGCCTCGTCGTCCACGATCAGAATTCGTTTCCCTTTGAGTATCTCCTCCATGATTAGCCCTCCCCATGACTTTTGGATTTCAATCTACAAGTCTAACCCGATAGGCGTTTACAGTCAATAGATTTATGGGGTGGAAGCAGAATTAGGGATAGTAATTAGGTTAATCCGTTAACCCATCCCGCAGTAGCGGGATGGTCCCAACCCTGCTATGCATGTTAGATAGTGATTTGTGATGCGCTATGGAATAAAGCCTGCCCTGGTGCGAAACACTTGGAGTACGTGTAAGCCTTAAGAAAAACTCATAATTGGCCTTCTTTGACACTGGTCTTTCAAAACCAGGTCTGGGCCAGGGTTCAAATGACAAAATCCAAATGTCAA
>JAUWMY010000333.1 GCA_030612945.1 Desulfobacteraceae bacterium | reverse complement strand
AACCGCGTCTCAAACTCAAGGGGCTATTGGATACGTGGGGATAGGTTATCTGGATAAAAGGATAAAGGCATTGAAGATAGAAGGGGTATATCCTGCGGTGGCTACCGTGGTGGATGGTACCTATCCCCTCTCCAGGCCGCTGTTTATGTACACCAACGGAAAACCAAAGGGGCTCTGTGCCAGGTTCATTGACTTTGTTCTTTCCCCAAAGGGACAAAAGATCGTGGAAGAAGAAGGGTTTGTCAAGTTAAGATGATTTCCCGGAAAGGAAAAGACCTTCTAATCCAGAATCTATTCCTCTTCTTTGCATCAATCTCAATTTTGGTTCTTTTCCTGATCATGGCCTTCCTATTTAAAGAGGGGTTGCCCATCATTGAGGTGGTCAGCCCCCTCAGATTTCTATTTGGTAAGTCCTGGTATCCTACCTATGAGCCGCCAGAATTTGGGATTCTCCCCCTGATTATGGGTTCGGTGGCGGTTACCCTGGGGGCCATAACTATTGCCATTCCCCTGGGAGTAGCCACAGCTATCTATCTCTCCGAGGTTGCTAATCTTAGGGTAAAAGAGCTTTTAAAACCGGTAATCGAGCTTTTGGCCGGGGTCCCTTCGGTAGTCTATGGCTTCTTTGGCTTGGTAGTGGTTGCCCCCTGGATTCAGGATTTATTCGACTTACCTACCGGGCTTACAGCCCTCACTGCATCCATCATGCTGGGGATCATGGCCTCTCCCACGGTGATTAGCATTAGCGAAGATGCCCTGAGCTCAGTGCCTATTTCCTATAGAGAGGCATCCTTGGCACTTGGGACAACAAAGTGGCATACTGCTATCAGTGTCACTGTTCCTGCCGCCCTATCGGGAATCTGCACCGCTTGTATCCTGGGGATGGCCAGGGCTATTGAAGAGACCATGACAGTGTTAATGGTAGCTGGTGGGGCAGCTATAATCCCCACTACCTTACTGCAACCAGTCCGCCCCATGACTGCAAACATTATCGCAGAGATGGGAGAGGCAGTTCATGGGAGTGAACATTTTCACGCCCTGTTTGCTATCGCAGTAGTCCTCTTCTTTATTACATTAGCGCTTAATCTTCTGGCCGATTATATCAGTCATAGATTTAAAGAGACAGGATCAGCAACACTGTAATTAGATATATTGGAAATTCTACGATTTCTTGAAATCATACATCTTTTAGCGGTAATTTGTTTCTGCCGTTCACATGGAATGATGGATTGTTGGAGTATTGGAGTATTGGTTAACAAAAGATGAAAAAGTATTTAATTCCTTTAAGCCCATCACTCCAGTACTCCATTACTCCACTTGGGGCGAAGCCTCTAAATTTTAAAGAATTGTAATAATGAAACGGCAGCAAATTTATCAGCAAGTTGCTTTTGGGGGATTAAGGTTATCCACCCTGACAATAATTTCTGTCCTGGGGCTGATAATCTGGTTTTTGGGCAAAGAGGGCGTTTCTGCCCTCTCCTGGGAGTTTTTAACACAAGCTCCCAGAAATGGCATGACCGAGGGGGGGATATTTCCGGCCCTGGTGGGAACACTATGTCTTACTTTAGGGGCAATCATTTTTGCCCTCCCTTTAGGGGTATTTGCAGCAATTTATCTGACTGAATATGCAAAGCAGGGAAGGTTGGTCAGGATAATAAGACTGGGGATAAATAATCTGGCCGGGGTTCCTTCTGTGGTCTTTGGCCTCTTTGGTCTGGCCATGTTTGTGGAATATCTCAACTTTGGTCCCTCGATCCTAGCCGGATCTTTGACCCTGGGAATACTGATACTGCCTACCATCATCAGGGCATCGGAAGAGGCGCTGCTTGCCATTCCTCAAACCTTCAGGGAAGCATCCTTAGCCTTAGGTGCAAGCAAATGGCATACTATTTACAAGGCAGTTTTACCTCCAGCCATCCCCGGAATATTGACTGGCACTATCCTCGGAATTGGGAGGGCAGCGGGAGAGACCGCTCCCATTATATTTACAGCCGCCTGCTTTTATACAGCCCGGCTGCCACATTCTATATTCGACCAGGTGATGGCTCTACCCTTTCACCTCTATGTCCTGGCTACAGAGGGAACCCACTTTGAAAAGACCCTTCCCTTGCAGTATGGAACAGCCCTGGTCTTATTAGGCCTGGTGCTGGGAATAAATCTTATTGCAGTCATTATCAGGACAAGGTTAAGGAGAAAGATAAGATGGTAAAGGAAAGTATGGTAAGCGTTCAGGGAAAGCCTTTTCTGTCATTGCGAGGAGTCCCAAAGGCTTTAGGGACGACGAAGCAATCTTTATGGCATGAAAGGAAATAATATCCATGACTTGTAAAATATGGAGACTTTAGTTTGAGGAAATAGATGGCCAATAATACAAAAATAATGGTCGAAAACCTAATTTTCTATTATGGTAATGATAAGGCATTAGAAGATGTGAGTATGCTGATTCAGGAAAATAAGATCACTGCCTTAATTGGGCCTTCTGGCTGCGGAAAATCTACTTTTTTGAGGGTCTTGAACCGGATGAATGACCTCATCCCCGGAACAAAACTTAAAGGAAAGGTCTTAATTGATGGATATGATATTTACTCCAATACCACTGACGTGGTGGAGCTAAGAAAAAAGGTGGGGATGGTCTTTCAGAAATCCAACCCTTTTCCCAAATCTATCTTCGATAATGTGGCCTATGGGCCCAGGGCACATGGGATAAGAGATAAGGCAAGACTTACTAATATTGTGGAGGAGAGTCTGGAAAAGGCTGCTATCTGGGATGAAGTTAAGGATAAACTAAAGCAATCGGCCATGGAGCTTAGCGGTGGCCAGCAGCAGAGGCTGTGTATTGCCAGGGCCTTAGCCATAAATCCCGAGATAATCCTTATGGATGAGCCGGCATCTGCCCTGGATCCTATTTCTACTGCAAAGATCGAGGAGCTGATCCGGGTCTTAAAGGAAAAGTATACCATTGTCATTGTCACCCACAATATGCAACAGGCGGCAAGGGTCTCAGACTATACTGGCTTTTTCCTGTTGGGGGAGTTGATTGAATTTAGTGATACCAATAAAATCTTTACCTCTCCCCAGGATAGCCGGACCGAGGATTATATTACCGGTAGATTTGGATAAGGAGTAAAATCATGGAAAGGCATTTTGAAAAGGAGTTACATGCATTAAAGGAAAACCTGCTTAAGATGGGCGCCTTAGTAGAGCAGGCTATCGCCAACGCTATAAAATCTCTGGTAGAAAGGGATTCAGAACTGGCGGAAAAGACCATTCATTCCGACAGTGAGATTGACGAGCTGGAGATAAAGCTGGAGGAGATGGCAATTAGACTCCTGGCCTTAAGACAGCCCATGGCCAGGGATTTGAGGTTCATTGTCAAGGGAACAAAGATTATCACCGACCTGGAACGAATGGGCGATCTGGCAGTCAATATCTGTGAGAGGGCATTGGAGCTCAATAAAGAACCGCCCCTGAAGCCATATATCGATTTACCAAGAATGGCGGAAAAAGCTCAGCTCATGCTCAAAGAGTCTCTGGACGCCTTTGTCAGGGAAGACACTGAACTTGCGCTTAAGGTATGCCAGGATGATCAACTGATCGATGATTTGAATAATCAGATTTTCAGGGAATTACTCACTTTTATGTTAGAGGATCCCCGTACCATCTCAAGGGCTATTCGAATAAGCTTCATCTCCAAGTATATAGAGAGAATCGGGGATCATGCCACCAATATTGCCGAGGATGTAATCTATATGGTAAAGGCCAAAGATATCAGGCACGGTCATACAGATTAAGCCATAACTTTTACGAAAATGTTTTTGGGGTAAATGAAAGTATATCTTTTAGAGAATATTTTCGACATTTCGGTTGAGTTAAATGGTTGCGCAGCCCTGGCCCAGACCTGATTTATAAGCTTATTGGTTTGATTCTTATGGCGCAGACTTTGCCTATATTTTTCACAGGATCACTCAAACACGTCGCACTAGGGCGGGCTCGTATCGGGATTCGTGTGGCGGTTACGGATAAGGAGCAACGCAACCGAGTGACGGTAAACGAAAC
>JAUWMY010000247.1 GCA_030612945.1 Desulfobacteraceae bacterium | reverse complement strand
TCGGCTGGTCATCATTGAATGCTATGGCAGTGACCCATGTCGAACCTGACGAGCTGATGGAAGGCGGCGGAGGTTGTGGCGGCTGTCACAACATGGGCATAAAAACCGATGCTCAGAAAAAGGAACTAAGGGAAAAAGGGCACCGTTATCGGAATAATTCTTGTGATGAATGCCATACAAGGCACAGCTTTTCCAAGAAAGAAGCGTTAGATCCAAGGGCTTGCCAACAGTGCCACATGGGGTATGACCACCCCCAGTGGGAAATGTGGAGCAGTTCCAAACATGGCACCCGATGGTTCAGCAGAAAAGATGGATATCTTCCGGAATCTTCTGCCGCACCAAAGTGCCAGGATTGCCATCTGCCGGAAGGAAATCACGAAAACAGAACCGCCTGGGGGTTTTTAGGGGTAAGGCTGCCATTACCTGAAGATTCGCAGTGGGCGGATGACAGGGTTACCATATTAAAGGCGCTGGGTGTTATTAGCCCGGAAACCGGAAAACCCACAAAGCGATATGAAACGATTAAAGCGCTGGACTTTGTTCGCTTAACCCAGGAGTCCTGGGAAAAGGAACGCGAAAAAATGATAAAAACCTGCAATAAATGCCACTCGATAAATTTTGCCCGCAAACAACTTGAAATGGGCGATTCAATGATGAAGAAAGCTGACAGGTTGATGTCAGATGCAATCAATATGGTGGCAGGACTTTATGCAGACGGCATTCTTATAAAACCGGACAACTACTTGTTTGCCTATCCCGACTTTTTCTACTTTATGAGAACCGGCGGAGGCAATCTGGAACAGGCATCACATATTGAACAAGTATTGTTTCAGATGTATATGAAACATCGCATGAGGACCTACCAGGGGTTTTTTCATGTTAATCCGGATTATGCTTATTGGTATGGATGGGCGATGATGACCAAGGATCATGCAGAAATCAGAGAAAATGCGGAAACTATGCGAGCCACTCATAACCTCAATTGAGAAGGTACTTGGTATCCGGTACTGGGTACTGGTTTAGAGGAATAGTTCTCACTTTTTATATCTCTACCAGGGAAAAAATATAAAATAAGATCCGCCGTTTGTCTGGCGGGTACCCGACCCCGCTAAAGCGGGGTGGCATATAAAATGCCACCCTACATGATGTAAACAAAGGCTTTCAAACTAATCCGCGATGAACCAAAATAACGTCACATCGAGCAAATCTAACACGGGATTTAGTCGTCTTGAAAATACATCTATTTGACCTGGGTATCTTTGACGTTGCCGTGAGAATGTGTCCCGGTTTTTAAATAAATGCCCCTCAGCCGTCACATGGAGGTATGTCCATGTTTTCGCACTATGACTGCGACAGGGTGGAGTCTTCCGGCAAGCTGGCAGGAAAGAAACCGTTACGGTAGAAGGAGTCGAGCAGTGCGTCCTTTTCTTCGAAAAGCTGCACAAGCCAGGCAGAGATAGCGTCCTTTTCTTCCGGGAGATCGTCAATGAGGAAACGCCGTACGTGCACGTTCACCCGGCGCACATACCCCTTGATCCATTGCCATAGAGTCGGCACGCCTTCAACATAGCCGATTGTAACATCATAGACGGCCTGCACATGTCCGTTTAGCGCTTGAACTGTAGCAACAAACCCTTTTGTGCGGGGAAACAGCACATGTTGTAAAGGCGTGAAGCCGTGTTTTACGGCGTACTGCTGGCTGAGGACGATTTTCGATGGGCTCACGCGTGTACCCTCACCAAAGACCATGAGCCACAACGGAATACTATAGTTCGTAATTTTCTCAAACACACGATGAATGTGATCGCGGTCATCCATCCAGTTGCGTTTGACAAAGAGACAATCAAGAAAGAGCATTCCCCATCCCGCGCCCGGCACATACTTGAAAACATCCTTGACAAACCACTTCAAATCACCGAGGCGCTTTTTCGAACGCGCAAAGGAGAACATCACAGTAATGTCCGCCATGGCCTGATGGTTTAAAACAACAATGGCGTTCTCACCCACCGGCACATCATCGCCGCTCACGATAAACTCTGTGCAGTAGACCTTTTCGGCTACCAGGGCGCACCAACCCCACCACAGATTCGCTATCCAGCGGTTGACCCGGCGGAAAGCCGTTTGGGAAAATAGCTTAATTACAATACTTGCCGTCTGAATCACGTTACATGCCAGCAAGGTGGAGAAGAGGAAGGAAGATGCGATAGAGCCCCGGATTAGCCCCAAGAAGCGTTCAAGTCTACTGTCAGGTTCAGGTAAGGGTTTCAAGGGCACGGATAGAGGCTCCTTCTCTTGTAACCGTTCAAGGGTTTCCCGCTGAAAGCGGAATTCAGGGTTCACCGAAGAAATAAAAAATACGGTAACTTCTCAATAAGTTCGGGTGGAGTTTATCCGTAAGGATTTTATAAATGCTCACGCCTAACCTCCGAAAGGCTATACAGCTATTACCTAAATCATCTCCAGCACGCATGCCATGGAAACACCCCCACCTCCGCACAGGGTTGCCATGCCCAGGTTTTTGCCCTGATGTTTCATGGCATAAAGGAGGGTTACCATGATGCGGCATCCGGTTGATCCTACAGGATGACCCAATCCGATGCCGGAGCCATTTACATTGGTGATTTCCCGGTTCAATCCCAATTCCTTTTCACACCCTAAGTATTGGGCAGCAAAGGCCTCGTTTAGCTCAATCAGCTCAAAGTCTTCCAACTTGAGGTCAGGATTTTTTTCTAACAGGTTTCTGACGGCAGGGACAGGGCTCAAACCCATGACCGAGGGATGGCAGGCACCGCGACCTGTAGCCCGTATACGCGCAATGGGCTCAATACCCACTTCCCTGGCCTTATCAGCCGACATGATGACCATGGCACTGGAGCCATCGTTAAGACCTGAGGAATTGCCTGCCGTTACTTTACCTGTCTTTGGAACAAAGGCTGGGGGGAGCTTAGCGAGTTGATCCATGGTAAGGCCAGGCCGGAAGTGTTCATCCTTATCAAAAATAATTGGCGGTTTTTTCTTTTTCTGGGGCACCTCAACAGGGACAATTTCCTCTGCGAAATCACCTTCCAGTGTGGCTCTCTCTGCGTTGTTGTGACTCCGCAGTGCAACTTCATCCATCTCTTCCCGGCTGATGTTATGCAACTGGGCCACAAATTCAGCGGTATGTCCCATGATGTACGGTTTCCCCTTGAAAAGCTCCAAAGGCATCCCTTCTTTTACAGGGCCGTCGTCGGGATGAGGTATCAGGTGTGATCCGCAATGGAGGGCATGGATCATGGCATCCACAAACACATGATCCTGCAGGCGGCAGCCCCAGCGGGCACCAGGCACGACATAGGGTATGCCGGACATGTGTTCCATACCCCCGGCAAGGATGATATCGGCCATCCCCACCTGGATCATGGCCATCCCTGAAATAATCGCCTCCATCGCAGATGTGCAGACACGGTTGATGGTGACAGCCGTGACATTGTCGGGTATGCCGGCCATGAGGGCGGCAACACGGGATGCATTGAGGGCGTCAACCGGTTCCATGCAGCACCCGAAACGAACATCATCAATCATGCCGGGTTCAATTCCGGCCCGTTTGATTGCTTCTTTCATAGCAACGCTTCCAATAACGGGGGCGTTCAAGTCTCTAAGGGTTCCACCAAAGGCCCCTACGGCCGTTCGGCATGCAGAAACAATGACTATTTCTTTCATGGCAACTCCTTTTTTAATTGTTTTTCGAACTGATCGTCGTTCATTTTTAAAAATCGCTGTAAATTATCAATGCCAATTAAAGGTGTTTCAGAATAGGGGAAGTTAAGCATCGGAATATCGGCGAAGACTTCATTGAAATCTGTGCATGATGAATCTATTTGCATTTTGTTGTTAATCGTTCGATATAAAGAAATATGAATGTTCTGCAAGGCCTTAAGAATTCTTATTGATTCAGCATGAGATAATTTGTCAGGGTTTAATACCAGGCTTATCTGCGTCAGCTCACGATCCTCAAAGGTGTCTTTTAGCGTTTGGTACTGTTTCCGCTGTTCCTCAATTTTTTTCAGAACTTTGTCTCTTTCGAATTCTTTTTTTAGTATTTTGATTTTGGTGATTAATTCCCTTTTCTGGATTATTTCTTCACGCAACGCCAGAAGATGCTCTATCCAAATCATCGATAGGGATGGGAGATTGAAGAATTTTAACGCCAGTGCAGTGGGCGGCATATCGAAAATCAGGTAATCAAGCTGGGAGAAATCTTTGCGGATTTGTTCAAAGGCTAAGATTAAGGCGTATTCTTCGAGACAAGGAGAATGTTTGATTACACTAAAATACTTATCTAAATTGAAAGCGGTCAAATAGGAATAGGTTTTATTAATTTGATTATGAATATCTTTGAGATATTGCTTAATCCAAAATTCTTGATCGATTTCTATGGCCAATAAGTTGGGCGCAATCTGAAATGGTTTATCCGAAAGATTCTTTTCAAAAATATCGGATTGATTATGCGCAGGATCCAGAGAGATTATGAGCACTTGGAATCCTTTTTGTGCTAAAAAAACGGAAGTGAGGGCCGCTGAAGTCGATTTTCCAACCCCACCTTTCCCCACAAAAAAAATATTGGTTGCCTTGTTCATTGTTAGCCTATGTCTAAAACCGAAAAAAGTTGTGCGATAGGTTCGTTAGCAGTATCCACTTTTTCCATCATCAAAATTAGTTCTTTTTCCATAAAAGGCATCAGGTCCAGCGAAATTTGCATTGGAGGCGATGGCATGCCAATAAAAGAACCCAAAACCAGAACTCCAAATATGTTCTCCAGTTCTTCAAGTTCATATTCAATGATTCCTACTGCCTTACCGCGTGCAACCTCATCGGAGATCTTCCATATGGAGATAATTCTATCTTTAATAGATTTTATGATTGGATTCATTGGATCAGTTTAAAAATCGTTTCGCTATT
>JAUWMY010000016.1 GCA_030612945.1 Desulfobacteraceae bacterium | reverse complement strand
GGTTCTGGGGAGAGAAAAGCCAAATTTATGAGGCCGTACACAAGGAGTTTGTGCGCGTAACGGGCAAAGAGATCCCCTTGAATATAGACGGTATGATGGCTTGTGTGCTTAACGAAATGGGTTTTGATCCCTTGGAGATGGCTGGCATTGCTGCCGTATCCTATATGTGCGGCATCATCGCCCATGTGGTGGAGGAGATAAAAGAGGGCGTACCGCTTCGCATCATTCCGCCTGAGCATGGGGCCGTGTATACGGGTCCTGATGAGAGGCACATTAAATAGGGATTACGCAATAGTTGAAGTTTCACAGTTTGTGAAGTGTTTCAGTTTTGGCCGTGCAATTTCGCGTAATTATTGTTCACAAAACAAGAAAAGTTGGCATGAAATATGAATTTTTTGCACTTTATATGCCAAAGATTTCAACTACTTATGATACTTTTTTACTTGATTCCCACCCCTTTTCATGATAGGATATTCACAAAACTTTTTGATATCCCAATGGAAAGGAGTAACTCGAAATGTTTATTCTAAACGATATCCTTACACCTTTACAGAAAGTATTTTCATCCACCAATCTCGGCAGAGAACGAGGCCACTGGTTCACTTATACTATCTTGGCTTTCATCATTCCTTTTACCACTTCCATCTCTTCGAATGTTTTTCGGTGCATCAATACGCTTTTCGGCCTGAATGTGAACCGACGTCGATTCTACACATTTATGGCATCTAACAAACTTCCATGGGATAGACTGTGGCACACCGTGTGGAACATGATTCCAGATCCGCTATCTGATGGGCGTTTATTGGTTGCCTTGGATGATTTCATCAACCCCAAAACGGGTAGAAAAATCTTCGGTTGTTCTCACATCTTCGACCATGCCGCTAAGGCCAATCAGTCCAAATATCCTTGGGCCCAGAATGTTGTTCTTGTTGGACTGTTGAAGCGCATTAAAGGACGCTGGGCATGTCTGCCCCTTGCCCACCGATTCTATTTGCCAAAAAAGGCCCTTGAGGCAAAACGGGAAAACATGAAGATTTTTGGCAAAGAATCCTTGTTCCAAACTAAACTGGACCAGGCCGTTGAGATGTTAATTCAACTGGCTCATCATTTTGTCGGAGTTCCTATGACGGTCGTTTGCGATAGCTGGTTCGGAAATAACGGCTTATTCAAACCCCTACGCAAACATCTCGGAGCTTCAGTTCATTTGCTCTCCAGATTACGTTCCAATACCGTTCTCTACACTATGCCTCCAAACGGAAAGTCGAAAAAACGGGGCAGACCCCGCAAGTACGGCAACAGACTGGGCTCCTGTGCTGAAATGGCTGCCGGATTCATATCTCATGCATCAATCCATCGCGTGTTTCTTTATGGGAAATACCGAGACGTCACGGCCTTTTCAAGGACGGTAATGCTCAAAACACTCAAGTGCCCTGTCCGGGTTGTCTGGGTTTTTCGAAAAACACAGTGGGTTGCCCTCTTCTCTACGGATATGGATCTATCTGTTGAACAAATCATCGAGTACTATGGCGCCAGATGGAAAATCGAGTCAGGTTTCAAGGAAATCAAGCAGGACATTGGCAGTAGCAAAAGCCAAACCCGCAATGCCCACGCTGTAATCAATCACATTAACTTCTCTATAATGGCAGTCGCTATTACTTGGATCTATGCCACACGACTCGAAAACATCCCGGAACGTCGGCATAAAGTCAAGGGGCGTAACAGTTTCGCTTTCTCAGATTTGAGACATATCATCGCCAAGGCCGCATTGAGCGATGATTTTAATCTCGTTTGCAACAAAAAACAAAAACTCCCACGAAAATCTTTCGTGGACGCACTGTTGCGGATGGTCGGGTGATAAACAGTGCACAATTTCGGTGAAACTTTAAGCAATAGTTCACCGGTAGAAAAAATCTGACAGGATAACCCCGCGTTCCGCGGGGCAGGCATGGATAGACATGATTTAAATCCAGTTAATCAAAATTATTTATCACATCCTGAAAGAGGAAATATGGAATATCAAGATTTGATGAACTCGTAAAAAGTCAGGAATCGCAATTTTCTGTCATTCCGGCGAAAGCCGGAATCCAGTCTTTTCAGCCAGTTACAGAGAGCCTGGACTCCGGTTTTCACCGGAGTGACGCCTTTTTACAAGGGCGGCAAGAGTTGACGGAAGCGCTTATATGGTGTGCTTATCGTGGATATAATAAAATGGGGTTTGGCTTTCTCGAAAGTGTATATGAAAAATGTTTGCTAATTGAATTACATAAACCTGATCTGGAAGCAGAATCGCAAAAACCTATTACAGTTTTCTACGAAAATGAAATTGTAGGAGAATTTGTAGCTGACATTATAGTCAATGATACCATTATGTTAGAACTGAAGTCAGTTCGGAGAATCATTAAAGTTCATGAGGTACAATTAGTCAATTACCTTGTTGCAACAGGAAAACCTATAGGACTTATTCTTAATTTTGGGGAAAGGAAAGTTGAGGTAAAAGGTAAGATCAAGGATTTAAAATAACAGATAAACAGGATGAAACAAATTATCATGTCAATCCTGTTAATCCTGTCAAGATAGCTGAACTATTACGGAATAAGGGGCAAAGGAAATTTTATGAAAAAGACAGTAATTGTTGGGGCCGTTCGCACGGCAGTAGGAACATACGGAGGTAGCCTGAAGGCCATTCCCTCTTATGAATTAGGCGGGATGGTCATTAAGGAACTACTCAAGAGGACCGGCCTTGAGGCTGAGGCGGTTGATGAGGTAGTGTTCGGTTGTGCATATCAGACCAGCCACTATCTGAATTGCGCACGCCAGGCCCTATTCCGCGCAGGCCTGCCGGTCAGCATCCCGGCCTATACCGTAGACAGACAGTGCGCCTCGGGACTCCAGGCCATATGCGAAGGGGTCATGCTGATTCAAACCGGCCAGGCAAGTGTTGTGGTGGCTGGCGGGGCTGAAAACATGAGCAGCCTTCCTTATTTCATTGACAGCGCCAGGTGGGGTTATCGGCTTGGTCATGGAAAGCTCTATGACTGGTTCACTGATGCCTCGGAAACCGTTGGTGGGCCGGAAGACATTTTTGGCTACTGCAATATGGGTCTCACAGCGGAAAATCTGGCAGAAAAGTATCAGATAGGACGTGATGAACAGGATGCTTACGCCCTGAAAAGCCACGAGAAGGCCAACAGGGCCACTAAAGACGGGGTATTCCGGCAGGAAATCATGTCTATGGAGGTTCAAGCCAAAAAAGGAAAGACATTTATATTCGAAAATGATGAACATGCCAGGCTGGATATCTCTTTAGAGAAATTGGCCCGGCTGAAACCTGCATTTAAAAAGGATGGCACGGTTACGCCGGGGAATTCGTGCGGTCTAAACGATGGGGCCGCTGCCCTTCTCCTTATGGATGAAGAAATGGCCGTTAAAAATGGATTTACGCCGCTGGTAGTGATCAAAGACTTTGCATCTGCCGGTGTTGACCCCAGATATATGGGATTAGGCCCCGTGGAGGCCACGGCCAGGGTCCTAAAAAGGTCCGGGATAGATTTCCAGGAGATCGGGTTAATAGAATTGAACGAGGCGTTTGCTGCCCAGGCTATGGCGGATATCATAGAGTTTAAGGGCATGGGTCTTTCATCCGAGAAGATCATTAATGTGAACGGCGGTGGCATTGCCTTAGGACATCCCATCGGCTGCACGGGCGCCAGGCTGATGACGACACTTATCCATGAGATGTTGCGAAGTGATATCCGCTACGGTCTTGCAACACTCTGTGTCGGGGGCGGTCTTGGAACATCAGTAATTGTGGAAAAGGCTTAGAGAGGTTTATTGAGCAAAATGGCTTTTAAAAAACTCCTCAGTCCAATTGATATCGGGAATCTTCATCTAAAAAATCGTATCGTCATGCCTGCCATGGGCACAAGCTATGCAGCCGAAGACGGAACCGCTACTGATAGGCTGATAGAGTATTTTGCCGTCAGGGCCAGAGGCGGTGCTGGTCTGCTCATCGTGGAAGCCACCGCTGTTCATCCACTGGGACGGATTTTCCGGGGAGAGTGCGGCATGTTTGATGATTGTCAAATACCCGGATTTAAAAAACTCACCAAGGCTGTGCATGAATGTGGCTCAAAAATAGCCATGCAGCTTGCGCATGGAGGCCGGCAAACTAAATCAGCCCTTATCGGCACTCAACCATTAGCTCCCTCAACCATTCCGGCGCCAGCCCTTTGCACTGAAACTCCAAAGGCAATTACTATTGACGAAATTCAAGTCGTTGTCAGGAGTTTTGGGGAAGCGGCCCGGAGGGTAAAAGAAGCAGGCTTTGACGCCGTGGAGATCCATGGAGCCCACGGGTATCTGATCAACCAGTTCTTATCTCAAAATGCCAATCAAAGAAGCGACGGTTATGGAGGGAGTTTGAAAAACAGGGCCCGTTTTGCCAGAGAAATTATTTCTGAGATAAAAAGGGCCGTGGGTAATGATATTCCGCTCTTTTTCCGCCTAAATGGTGAGGATTATATGAAAGGCGGGTTTACCCTGAAAGAGGCAGTAGGGATTGCCCCCTGGTTAGTGGAGACAGGGATCGATGTGATTCATGTCTCAGCCGGTGTGTATGGCTCAGACCCTCCAACCATACCTCTTATAGGGTCTGACCTGGGCGGTTTTCTGTCCCTGGCACAGGCAGTCAAAAACACGGTAGATGTTCCGGTTATTGCTGCAGGCAGGATTAAATCGCCCCTCCAGGCGGAAAAGATTCTTACAGAGGGCAGTGCCGATCTGATCTCCATGGGCCGGGCCCTGATGGCCGACCCGGATTTACCCAAAAAAGCCAACGAGCAGAAGCTACAGGAAATCCGGCCATGCGTAGGATGCGGCCAGGCGTGTATCGAAAGGCTCCTGGGCGGGATCAAGAAAGTAGTGAACGATCCCATAAGTTGTGTTGTCAATCCGGTTATGGGCAGGGAAAAGGCATGGGAGCTTCATCCGGCTTCAAAAAAAAGACGCGTCCTGATTATTGGAGGTGGTCCCGGCGGGATACAGGCGGCCATTGCCGCTACTCAAAGGGGACATGAAGTTGTGCTGTGCGAAAAAGAAAATGAGCTCGGTGGAAACCTGCGCCTTGCAGCCATGATACCGGGAAGAGAAGAATTTTCAGAGTACCTGGATTACCTGTTTGGAGAGATCAACAGATTGGGAGTTGAAGTAAGCCTGAACCGGGAGGTAAACCCGGAGTCTCTCCAGGAGATAAATCCTGATGCGGTGATTCTTGCGACAGGGGCACCGTTTCAGAGGATGAAGATTCCCGGAACCGATCCCGAACGGATCTTTACTGCCGCTGATATCTTCACCGGCAAAAGCGATCTATCACATTATACGGTTGTCTTAGGCGCTAATCAAATTGGATTAGAGACGGCGTTGTTCCTTGCGAACCAGGGAAAGGGGGTAACGGTTGTTGAGGAAGGTGATCATTTTGCACCTGATATGGGGCCCATAGGACGATTCGACCTGCTTAATTCTCTCAAGAAATGGAAGGTGGAAGTATTTAAAAAGGCCAGGTTGATCAGTGCAGACAATTCACAAGCAGAGATAATGATCAGTGAAAGAGAACATCATATTAAAGGGGACTTTTCAATAGTTTCGGTTGAACAGGTTGCCAAAAACCGCCTTTCAAAAGAAATCGAGAGCACAGGCATTCCCTGCCATGTCATCGGGGATGCCCTCCGGCCTCGCAAGGCATTAGAGGCCATAGAGGAGGGGTATGGCGCAGCCATGAAGATTTGATATCCTGGAAGAGACCTGCATTTCAGGGCCACAGGCACGGGCAATCAGATGACCATGCTTTTATTTAGCCTAGGTTAAGCGGTTCAACGTTCACGGTTCACGGTTAAAGAGCCCTAACTGTCTGATATCAAAAGAGTGATACCTTAGCAGAGACGACAAGCATCTTTCACCTTTAAACTGTATGAGTTTGAAGTGAACTAAAGTTTGATGTGAGCTAAAGTTAAGGAATTCTGTCAATTATATAAAAACATCGGAGCAAAGCGACTCCATAACTTTATGAACTTTAGATCACTTTAGACACTTTTAACTTGTATGGCTTGGATTTCAATGGATTATAACCTTTGAACCTGGAACCGCTCAGTTTAGGTATAGGAGTCATCTATGTATCGGGATATCTTTAAAGAAGAACATATTATCCTGCGGGAATCTCTCAAGAGATTTGTGGAAAACGAGATTGTTCCCCACGTGGACCGGTGGGAAGAGGAAAGGTCTATTCCGAAAGAGATTTTCAAACAAATGGGGGAAATGGGGTATTTAGGAATTCGCCATCCTGTCGAATACGGCGGATCCGGAGGAGATATTTTTATGACCCTTGTTCTCGCAGAAGAGATTGCCCGATGCCGTTCGGCCGGTGTTATGGCCGCGGTAACCATGCATACAGATATGGCCTCCCCTCACCTTGCCCGTAAGGGAAATAGGGAACAAAAGCAGAAGTATCTTACACGGATTATTAGTGGAGAAATACGCTGCGGCATAGCCGTGACCGAACCGGATGCAGGATCTGATGTGGCTGGTATCAAGACCACGGCCAGGAGGAATGGGGATTCATATTTACTCAATGGCTCAAAAATGTTCATTACCAATGGCTATAATGCCGAAATTCTTTTTGTGGCGGCAAAGACCTCCCCTGAAGCCGGTCACAGAGGCATCAGTATATTTATTGTGGAGAAAGACACCTATGGATTTTCTGCCAAAAAGTTAGAAAAGATGGGGTGGCTGGCATCAGATACGGCGGAGTTGACTTTTGAAGACTGCCGTATTCCCCGGGAAAATCTTTTAGGCGAAGAAAACCGGGGATTCTATTACATTATGAACAACTTCCAGGACGAACGATTGGTCATCTCGGCCATCTGTGTGTCTCATGCCCAGCAGGCCATGGATGATACCATTGCTTACGCGCAACAGCGTCAGACCTTTGGCAAATCCTTGTCCGAGCATCAGGCGATACGACACAAGCGGGCCGCCATTGCACTTCAGATAGAGGCGGGCCGGCAACTCGTATATCATGCCGCTCGCATGTATGCATGGGGTCTTGACAGGTCCAAAGAGATATCCATCTGCAAGGCATTTTGTGCGGAGATGATTAATCGCGTGGCCTATGATTGTCTCCAGATCCACGGTGGGTTTGGCTACATGAAAGAGTATCCCATTGAACGAATGTACAGGGATGTGCGCGTATGGAGTATTGGGGGCGGGGCAACTGAGGTCATGAAGAACGATATTGCCAAGCGTCTGAATATATGAGGTCAAATAGTTACGTCGCGGAAATTGTATCCCGCCGCGGCGGCAAAAATAAAAATATATCTCCGAGGCCTGAGTTTTTGCCTCGCACATGGCCCCAGTGAAATAAAAATTAGTTTCACGGGGTAAAAATAGTGGAATGGTGGAATAATGGAAAGTCGAAGATCCTTTCTTTACCGGGATTCCAATTGTGAGTGAAACGAACCATGCCTATCCGGTTAGCACAGAATCGTCGGATCCTGCGGGATTCGTATGCGTTTTCGCGTCTTCGTAAAAGGCCATGTAGGTCAGCGATTCCACTCTGGTGGCAATCTTCAGCACACTATCGAAATGCTACCATTGGTCAGAACGGATCACCAACCTGACTACAGTATGGGCATTTGAAACCTTCTGACCACCTGATACGCTCCAGATGGCTAGCGCAGGCTGCCTTCATCAGGGAAGAGTTTCTGAAACTCTAACAGTGTCCGGGGGTAATCTGACATGCACAGGATCATACCCCAAACCGCCATTCTGCGTCAACCGGATAGGCATGAAACGAACTAAGTTCTGTCATTGTAACAATTTAACGTAATATCTCAATAAGTCCAGGCATTCCGACTGCTTCCCCCTTTTGCAAAGGGGGATTGAGGGGGATTTTTCTAATACAGCCCGGGTTTTTTGAGAACTTACAATTTAACCACTCAACTACTCGACAATTTAACAAAGTCTGAACGGAGGGAGAAATGAGATATTTCGATGACTTAAGAATGGGAGAGAAGATCGTAACCAAGGGAAGGACAATTACAGAGGCTGATATCGTACTATTTGCCGCCTTCAGCGGTGACTGGCACCAGCTTCATACAAACGTTGAATTCGCAAAGAATGGCCCGTTTGGTGAGCGAATAGCTCACGGGTTCTTGGTACTTTCCGTGGCTTCCGGCCTTATGGGGCTTGAGGGAATGGCGATTGTGGCCTTTTATGGAATGGATAATGTCAGGTTTGTGGGGCCGACCAGGATTGGAGATACTATTCATCTTGCGATGGAAGTGGCCGAAAAAAAAGACAAGAATGAAAAGAGCGGGGTCGTCTCCCTCAAAATTACTATTAAGAATCAAAAAGAAGAGGTCATGGCCGTTTTCATTATGAAACTGCTATTGGCGAAGAAAAAGGGAGCGTAAGAAGATGACTTTCGTCCTCGGGGTATCCTTGAGGCAGGAAAATGAACGTTGTGCTTTTATTTCAACCAGATTTTTCAATTTCGTCAATGGTCTTTATTAGTTCCTGACATTGAAGCCTTAATTTCTGAAAGGCTTCTCTGGCAATCCCGGATTTACTTTTACTGACGGCCCGGCCTGATATTCCCGAGTCTACGTGTTTTTTCTGACCATCTTTTTTGATGTAGCCTGTTTCAAGCAGATTGACAAAATGGTCGGCAATTTGATCAGGCGTATAAGGGCTTTTGTCTGGTTTATACCACTTATATACCCAGTTACACATTCCAATTATAGAATTGGCCTGGAGTCTGGGATCGACGTCTCTGAAAAGGCCCTGTGATATGCCGTCTTCAATGATTATTTCCACGATACGATTGTACTTTTTCTTCTCTTCCTGGATCTTTTTGAAATTCTTTTTAGAGAGCTGGTTTTCCTCAGTGAAAAAAACAGAGAACATAGAAACAGAGTGGATGATGATGTCTTTCACATGATTTTGGATAATGAGCCTTAGCTTTTCGTCGGCCGGAAGATTCATTTCAGAAATTTTGGAGGTATTTCTGAAGATATTCTCTAATGCCTGGATATAGATTATATAAAGAAGCTCCTCTTTACTTGATACATAGTGATATACAGCGGCCTTGGTTATGCCGAGCTCGCTTGACACATCATCCAGGGTAGTGGCTCTATAGCCTTTTTTGTGAAATAGCTCTGTAGCTGTATCGATAATCTTTTGTAATCTTAAGCTCTTATCTAATCCTCTAAAATTTGGGTGACTATCCGTTTCTTTCATAGATGCATCTCCTTTATGGGTCCAGGAACCCCGCAGATATTAGATGCCAAAAAAAACCTTGACAAGAGAAAAGAATTTTACTAAATATCTAACCAGTCAATAAATATATCTAAACATTTAGTAACATATTCGTTTTTAAAAGTAAATAATTTATTTCAGGAATGAGAAAAATAATGGGTTTTGAATTCACTTAGAAATGACCAATTTTCGTTCAGGCACTACTTGAAACGTAAAGCATAAGGTGGAGGGGATAATGGATCAAACTAATTTGGCAGAAAAAGAAAATACATGTAAGACAAGTTGGGATGACTACCTCAAGGCATACTATGAAAAACCGTCAAGTTTAAAGAGCTGGTCAGGGTATGATTTAAAGGAAATTTACACCCCTGCCGACAGGCCCGAAGAGAATTATGAAAAGGATGTGGCCGATGCTGGCACATACCCCTTCACCAGGGGGATCCACGCCAATATGTTCCGGGGCCGTTTGTGGACCAAGAGAGAGGTTGTGGGAATAGGTTCGCCCGCGGATACCCATGCACGGCTGAAGTACCTTTCGGAACAGGGAGGTTCGGGGCTCAACACGATTGCTGATGTGACCTATGAGATGGGGCTTGATGCGGATCACCCATGGGCCGTAAATGAGGTAGGCCTGACCGGTGTCAATATTACTTCAATCAAAGACATGGAGACCCTGACTAAGGACATCCCTTTGGACAAGGTTAGCTGGTCTCTAATCACTGCGTCTACGGCTGCGCCGGTAACCATGGCACAGTACATAGCAGTTGCAGAGGATCGGGGTTATAAGCTCGATGCCCTGCGCGGATCTATTCAGAATGATCCGATACACTTCCGGTACTGCGGGTTCAGACCGGCCTGCCCCCTGGATCTATCCATCAAGCTGGGCTCCGATGTTATGGAGTTCTGCACAGAAAAGATGCGCAAATGGTATTATACCACAGTTAATATGTATGACCTGAGAGAGCAGGGCATTAATGCTCCTCAGGAGGTAGCGTTCGGTTTTGGAATTGCCATGTGCTACATAGACGAGCTTATTCGTAGAGGCCTGGATATTGATGACTTTGCGCCCAGGTTCACCTTTTATGTCTCGTGTCATATGGACATTTTCGAGGAAGTAGCCAAGATCCGTGCTGCCAGGAGGATGTGGGCGAGATTGCTGAAAGATAAGTATGGCGCAAAGGATCCCCGATCCATGCAGTTCCGCTTTGCTGTCCACACGGCAGGGTGCTCCCTTATTCCCCAGCAGCCCCTGAACAATATTGTTCGCATCGCTTATGAGGCCCTAACTGCAGTTCTTGGCGGGGTTCAGTCCCTCCATTGCTGCTCATATGATGAACCCATGTGTCTGCCCTCGGAAAAGGCCCATCTCCAGGCCTTGAGGACACAACAAATCTTGGCATATGAGACAGGGGTTACCAATGTGGCGGACCCTCTGGGCGGGTCATATTATGTTGAAAGCCTTACAGATAAGATGGAAGAAGAAAGTTTGAAGATCATGAAACAGGTCGAAGACCTGGGTGGAATGGAAGAGGCGATCCGAACCGAATCGCTGGACCGGCAATGCGAATCTGAGGCCATCAAACGGCAGAAAGAACTTGACAATGGTGAAAAGCTATCGGTCGGTGTGAATGTTTTCACTGAGAAACAAGAGAAAACCACACCTCTTGGTGTCCAAAGGGTATCGGCGAAATCTGCAAAACAACAGATTGAGGAAGTTAAAGAGCTTAAACGCACAAGGAATATGAAAAAGCTGAGAGATGCCATCAAGTGTCTCAGAGATGACGTTGGGGCGGGTAAAAACACCATCCCGGCCATGATTGAGGCTACGAGGGCATTCGGTACGACTGGAGAGCTACTGGGAACCGTGCGAGAGGTCTTCGGCTATCCCTATGATCCGATGGAGACCTTAGAATCTCCTTTCAACTAACACTTACAACACGTTAGTATTTTCTAAAAGATTCTGACAGGATAACCCCGCGTTCCGCGGGGCAGGCATGGATAAACAAGATTCTGTTGATGTTTTAATCCTGAATATCCTGTAAATCCTGTCAAAAAGTCTTTTAAAAAGACCTGAAGTATTACCAATTACTAGGAGCATGCAAAGATGGCAAAAAAGAGAAACATCAAAGTATTAGTGTCCAAGGTTGGCCTTGACGGTCACGCTCGTGGAGCAAAGGTGGTGTCTTCACTGCTTAAGGAAGCAGGGATGGAGGTAATATACTTGGGCATGTTTCATATGCCTGAAAATATTGTGAAAGCCGCCATGGATGAAGATGTGGACGTGATTGGGCTGAGCTATCTTTCAGGAGAGCATCTTATCTTTACCCCCAAGATTGTAGAGGAGATGAGAAAGCACAAGCTTGATGATGTCCTGCTGATCGCCGGCGGAACCTTTCCTGCAGAAGATATCCCCACAATGGAGGAAATGGGGATTGATAAAATATTCAGGGCGGGCAGCCTGACCGATGATTTTGTGCAGTATATAAAGGACAATGTTAAGAAGAGATAAATAAAATGAAAAAGAAGAGAAATGTTAAGGAAATGGTGGAAAAGCTATTGGCCGGTGATCGCCGTACCGCCGCCCGTCTAATCACTCTTGTGGAAAATGAAATGGAAGAACAACATGAGGTGATGAAGGAAATCTATCCTCATACCGGGCAGGCCATGATTCTTGGCATAACAGGTGCAGGCGGTGCGGGAAAGAGCACATTGACAGACCATCTAATCAAGAATTTCCGTGAACAGGGAAAGACGGTAGGGGTTGCTGTGGTTGATCCGAGCAGCCCTTTCTCAGGTGGAGCCTTCTTAGGGGATCGTATCCGGCTTCAAAAGCATTTTCTTGATGATGGCGTCTATATTCGCAGCATGGCCTCGAGGGGTCATCTCGGCGGGCTGTCTCGCGCCACCTACGATGTGATACGCATCATGGAGGCCATGGGAATGGATGTTGTCATCGTTGAAACCCTGGGTGCAGGCCAGGATGAGATTGATATAATTCATATTGCCAATACCTGTTTGTTGGTAGCTACACCTGGTATGGGTGATGACATTCAGGCCATGAAGGCAGGGATCATGGAGATTGCTGATATAATTGTGCTCAACAAGGCTGATCTTGATGGAGCTGATAAATCACTCCGGCACCTGCAAGGGGCCTTATCGATTGTGTGCCCTGAAGAAGGAAAATGGATGCCAAAGATTGTGCCGACAGTCTCTGTGGCAAGTAAACCGGTGGATCTCAAGGGCATCGATGAACTCGTGGCCGCAATATCGGAACACCAGGAATATTTGCAGGAGAGCAGGGCCATTGATCAGGTTAAGTTTGAGAGGACAGAACAGGAGCTGGGACTGATCTTCAAGGATGAACTCCAGAAACTGATTTTTAAGGGGCTCAGGGGAACAGGCAAAAAGAGAAAATATATTAACAGTATCATTGAAGGAAGGGATGATCCTTATTCTGTAGTTGAGGAGGTTTTAGAGAAATATTTAGTGACGAAATAGTGAATGAAAATGAATAAACAGGCTCAAAAGGAACCAGAACAGCATAAGGAAAATAAGCTCGCAGGTGATGGCCTTTATAGCAACCTCTCCGGGTTCTATATTAAACCTCTGTATAGGTTTAATGATATCTCCCACCTCGATGAGAGTAAGGACCTGGGTCTGCCGGGAGAATATCCATTCACCCGTGGGGTCTATGAGACCATGTACAGGGGAAGGCCCTGGACCATCCGGCAATTGGGGTCTTTGGATTCAGCTTCAAAGGCCAACCAGAGAATCAGACAGTTGATTCAAATGGGGGCGACCGGCATTAGTGTCTGCTTGGATATGCCCACCATCATGGGAAGGGACTCTGATGACCCCCTGGCCGAAGGAGAAGTGGGGAGCTGCGGCGGGGTGGCAATTGACTCTCTAAAAGATATGCGGGGCCTCCTTAACGGCATTCCACTTGATGAAATCAGCGTCAATTTTGTTTCTAACTCCCAGTCTCCAGTCATTCTGGCCATGTTTGCGGCGGTTGCAGAGGAACGCGGCATTCCTCTTGAAAAGCTCACAGGCACCATGCAGAATGATATCCTCAAGGAATACCAGGCCCAGAAGTCTTACTACTTTCCTCCACGACCTTCCATGCGCCTTACCATAGATACCCTCAGTTTTTGCAATGAACATCTGCCCCGTTTCAATCCCATAAGTATCAGCGGTTATCACATAGCCTCGGCAGGGGCCACCCCGGTCCAGGAATTGGCCTTTACACTGGCTAATGGATTTACTTATGTAGAAGAAGGGATTAAGGCCGGGCTTCCTGTTGACAGCTTTGCCCCACGGCTTTCCTTTTTCTTTAAGGTTCACAATGATTTTTTCGAAAATATCGCCAAGTATCGAGCGGCCCGGAGGATTTGGGCAAGAACAATGCGTGAGAAGTATAAGGCGAAAGATTCTCGTTCATGGAAATTCAGAGTTCACACCCAGACCTCGGGTTCATCACTCACGGCCCAACAGGCTGAAAACAATATTATAAGAGTAACCATCCAGGCGCTTTCTGGAGTGCTGGCAGGGACCCAGTCTCTGCATACCAACGCCTTTGATGAGGCATTATCCATACCCACGCCGAGATCGGAAAAGCTGGCCCTGAGGGCTCAGCAGATCATTGCAAATGAAAGCGGGATCACCAACACGGCAGACCCTCTTGCCGGGTCATATTATGTTGAGGCGCTAACTAACCAGATGGAGAGCGAATCCTACAAGTACTTTAAGGACATAGAGAAACTCGGAGGTGTGATTTCAGCTATAGAAAAGGGTTATTACCACAGGATTATAGCTGATTCAGCATTCAGATACCAAAAGGAGATTGAGGAAAAGAAAAGAGTTATCGTTGGTATTAATGAGTTTGTAGAGGATGAAGAAACAGAGATTGAATTAAGGGATCCAGACCCTGAGTTTGCGAAAAAGAAGACTGAGGATTTAATAGAACTAAAGAAAAATAGAGATCAGAATAAAGGCAAATCCAGCTTGAGCGAAATTAGAGAGGTTATCCAGGGATCGGACAATGTTATGCCGGCACTGATAAAGGCTGTGAAGTCCTATGTTACTCTGGGCGAGATCATTGGTGTGATGAGGGAAATCTTCGGAGAATTTCATGAAGACACCATCTATTAGGTGTGTCCGTTGACCATTATCAGTTGTCCGTACCCATATGTAAATTATAGGTAACTACTCAGGTTCACGGTTCAAGTGTTCACTGTTCACGGTTGAAGAAAGATGAAGATTGAACGGTTTGAAGATATTGAGGCTTGGCA
>JAUWMY010000166.1 GCA_030612945.1 Desulfobacteraceae bacterium | reverse complement strand
TGCCAAGGGAGGCACTTCGGTCAGATGCAAGACTGGTCATAATCAATCAGGGCGAAACACCCTTTGACACTTATGCCCATCTCAGATTCAAGGAAGCAATAGGTGAAGTGCTCCCCAGAGCAGTAAAACGATTGAAAAGATTGATGGGCCTGTTTGAGTAAAAACAGCAATATCCGTAATCCTTTTCTATATTTACTCTTGGCTACCGTGATCTATGGACGATCAGCAATTCCGTAAACTGCTTCAATATCTCGGGTTCTCATGGAGAGGATATCGCAAGGTCAGAAAGGGGGTCATCAAACGAATACGTCGGCATATGCACCAGTTGGGCTGTCAGAATATTGCGGCATACCTGTATAAATTGGAAAAAAGCCATGGGGCAAGAGCTGAATGTGAACGCTTGATGACGGTCTCCATCAGTCGCTTTTTTCGTGATCGAAAACTATGGCAGATTCTTCAAATGGAGATTTTGCCCGGACTCATTGAGACTCACAGACAAAAAATATTTGTGTGGTCGGCGGGTTGTGCGTCAGGGGAAGAGGTTTACAGCTTAAAGATCCTGTGGGATGACTTAAATGCATCCATCCCCCATTTGCCGGAGTTGGAGATAACGGCAACCGACCTAAACCCGGTCTATCTGGAAAGGGCAAGGGCCGGAGTTTATCCATCAAGTAGTCTGAAAGAGTTTACTGAACAATTTCGATCAGCCTATTTCCACACAAAGAAAAGCATGGAGCTTTATGAAATAAAGCCTTCACTGAAAAAAGGTATAATATGGCAAACACAACACCTTCTTTCTGATCCGACCGGATCCCAGTTTCATATCATTTTTTTGAGAAACAACCTGCTGACCTATTATCAGGATAGATTGAAGAAACCCGCTTTCAGTAAAGTCATCAATCAGCTATCCACGAGCGGGTTTTTGATTATCGGATCTCATGAAAGGCTGCCTTTTGAAAGGACTGACCTCGTACCTTACGGTTCTCTTTCTTATGTCTTCGAAAAGCGGGGCTGATATGGCCAGGGTATTCCTGGTTGTGTTCTGAGAGATTCAGGAACATTTAAGTCAAACTCAATTGAGGTTATAACCTTTAGACCTTGCTAATACCTGGAGATGTGAATATAATGGAATAAGATGAGCGTGATGGATTGAGTAATGAGATAATAGTTTGAAGGGAGAAAGAAGCGTTATGATCCGATCAAAACTCTGGTTCCGGTGTGCTGCCATGCATGATCCGGTTACACCAATTATAGTTAAGCCGGCGGTAGTTAGCTGGGATGCAAAAGAAAGGGATGTAGAGCTTACCATTGAACGCGCCTTTAAGGGTGACGAATTAGTCATGCGGATGAAAGGATGGGTCACGGTTGAAGTGAAAAAGGTTGTGGAGATCATTAATAGATATGGATATCTGAAGGTTCTTGACGAACGGGACCTGGTTGTTGATGTGGAAACAGAAGAGGACTATGAGAAATTGAATAAAGAACTCGAGAAAGAATTTAAGGACCAGTTAAATCTGGAAAGGGTATGAGCATATAAATTCCAAATATGGAAAACGATAACCAGGAAGTGATCCATATTCCTATTGATGGGATTCTGGATCTTCATACCTTCTCGCCTAAGGATGCGACTTCGGTCGTAGGGGAATACATTCAGGCATGTCTTGACAAGGGGATCTATGAAGTCCGGATTATTCATGGCAAGGGAAAGGGAGTTCTCCGCCGGACTGTGCATTCACTACTTGAAAAACATCCGAAAGTTTTGAGTTATAAAATCGACTCTGGCCCATCAAGCTGGGGAGCGACCATCGTTCAGCTCAAACATTAGCGACAGATTCCCACAGGCGCATTATTACCCTGGCATGTTTTTCACCAGCCCCTTTATTTTTTAAGACTGCTGCCCGCCCCCGATCTCCATATGCTTTAAGCTCCTCCGGATGTCCGAGAAACCAAACCGCTTTTTCAGCCAGCATTTCGGGACTCGATATTGGTAAGCCCGCCTTATTCGCCTCCAATAATGACTTGGCATCCATGAAATTTTCCATTGACGGGCCATAAAATACTGCTTTTCCCCAGGCGGCCGGCTCCAGGGGGTTCTGCCCTCCAAGCGGAACCAGGCTGCCGCCGCAAAACACAATGGTCCCGACACTGTAAATCTTGAAGAGCTCACCAAATGCATTAATAATCACGACCTGCTCGGTGCGTTTTGCTTTATCTTTATCAAGGTCAGTCCAGAGTTGATATCCCAGACCACGCTTTTCAACCAGCGCCCCAATGGCATGTATTCTTTCTATATGCCTGGGTGCAATGATCAGAATGGTTTCGGGAAATTCTTTAAGGATTTTTTCATAGGCATCTAAAAGCATTGCATCTTCCCCATTGCGGGTACTGCCGGCAACAAATACCTTGTCTGAAGCCTCAAGGTTCAAGATCTCACGCATCTCCGACTCAATACCAGGGTCCACAGTGGCCCCCAAAAGATCATATTTGGCATTACCGTTTATTTCGATTTTTTGAGGATCAGCACCCATGGCCTTGATGCGCTCTCCATCCCCTGCCCTGATCATGCTGAACACATCAAGGTTTCTCATAACATCACGAAAAAAAGGCCGTAACTTAAGATATCTTCCAATGGATCTCACAGATATTCGGCCGTTAATCAAGGCGGTCTTGATGCCCATACGGTGCGCCTCAAAAAGCCAGGCAGGCCATATTTCAGTTTCAACAAAAACCATGACATCGGGGCGAACAGTGAAGAGTGCCTTGCGTATTGAACCCACAAAATCAATGGGGGCGTAAACCACAGAGATATCCTCTCCAAAGGTCTCACGTGCCAATTTTCGGCCATGCTCGGTAACAGTTGAAACAATGAGCGAACAGCCTGGTATCATGCGCCTGAGGGCCTTCACAATTGAGGCCGCCACCTTGACCTCTCCCAGAGACGCAGTGTGCAGCCAGATCCGGGGACACCCGGTAAGGCATTGCACCGCCTCTGGTGGAAAGACTCCTAAACGCTCTTCAAGGTGTCGGCGGTATTTTCCCGTAATACGAGTATAGGTCCAGAATGCCGGGAAAAACGACATAAACAGACCGCCGCTGAGGGCAAAATACGCGCCATAAAGCATTTTCACAATCTTGACTTTCCTCCCTGTTGATCGAGACGCTAATTACCTATGAGACAGCTTTTTGTAAAATCTCTGTTAATTCTTCATCTGTTAAATTAACAGGATTCCCTTTCATACTGCTTGCTTTTTTAGAACTGGTAATGAGGTCTGGAAAGTGATCTTCCGTTATCCCAAAATCGGAAAGCCCCGGAATATCCAAAGCGTCACATAGATCATGTATCCTGGCAATTCCCTCTTCCGCCTTAGCATTTGACTTCCCGGTCAACACCTGTGCAACTTGATCATAACGTAACAAATATTGTTGAGAATTATGCCGCTTCAAAGCTCTGACATTTACTTCTACTACAAAAGGCAGTAGTCGGGCACAGATTACTCCATGGGGAACGGGGAACATACCTCCCATTGGCCCTGCTATCCCGTGAACAGCTCCCAGTTTCGAGTTTGCAAGAGTTAAGCCTCCAAAAAGACTTACGATGGCCATGTCTTCACGGGCTCTCGTATCGCTTCCATCCTTAAAAGCCCGGTGCAATGACCGGGCAGCTCGCTTCAGGCCTTCTATGCATATGGCATCAGTAAGAGGGTTGGATTTCACCGAAACAAAAGGTTCCAGAACCTGGGTCAAGGCATCCAGTCCGGTGCTGGCAGTTAAGGATGGAGGCATTGAATATGTGAGTTCAGGGTCGACAATGGCCAGATCCGGCAGCATGGTAGGGCTACGCAGACTTACCTTCACCTTGTGTTCCTGTGAAGTTAGAACTGCATTTTTCGTGACCTCAGCACCGGTTCCGGCTGTAGTCGGTATTGCGATACAGGGGGCGGATGGGCGAGACAACGATTTTCCTCGTCCAATTACCTCCAGATAATCTGTGATATCACCACTGTTGGTCAAAAGGGCGGCAATGGCCTTTGCAGTATCGATAACACTGCCCCCACCCATACCAATCACAATATCGCTGGCATTTTGACGAGCAAGCTCAACACCCTCAATGGTTAACTCTATAGTCGGTTCATCGGAAACACTGAAAGTAACAATTTTCATTCCAGTATTTTTTAATGATCCCGATAGTGGCCCGGCACGTTCAAGATTCCGGCCAGTGACAAGCAGGGCACAGTTTCCCATATTTGAAGCCATTGGTGCAACTTCTTTCACAGTTCCCTGCCCAAAAATAATTCGTGAAGCTGTTGCAAACTCAAACTTCATAATTAGCCCCACCCTTTCTCATCAAACACTATTGTATGCTTCTCCACCTCAGGATAAATCCTATCAATATTTTTTTGGATCTCAATAGTCTTTTGGATGGCTGTGGCAATCCTGCAATAGTGCTTGATATCGTCCGTTGACAAAGTTCTTCCTTTTCGGTCCTTCAGCCATTTATGACAAACCTGATATCCACCAATTTGATACTCCCACACGTCATTTGAGATTCCTTCAAAATACTGGCTCTGGTTGAAAAATACCCGTCTTTCACTTATATCATATCTCAGCTTTTCAACAATACCTTCACCTTTTCCCTGAAATTTTGCAATTGGCGTATTGAGTTCTGATGATTGAAGCAGGTGCAATTGGACGAGTCTTTTCCCATGAGTGCCCATCTTCGAAAATAGTTCGGGCTTTTTCGTGAACGGAACTCTTGGGAAGTCGGACCTGAGGAAGTCGGCATATTTTGTGCGGAAGATATTTGAATACAGGATAGCATAAACATAAAAGAAGATTTCTTCAGGTGTTGGTGCCTTTTTTTTCCCAAAACTCTTTATTAAATGGTTCACTATATTAGGAGACAGATTCCGAGTCTTTGAAACATATTCCGCCGGCGGTTCAAAGAGCATTAGGGTGCTACCAGATGACCGTTTTTGAGGGTTGTCTTTTTTGGGATAAAGATAGAGGGGAAAGTTGACGTTGCCGCCACGATAGAACAAATTGAAATCCTCAATGCAGTGGGAACAAAAGACAATATTCCAGGGTTTATCTATGCCAACAACCTGTCCGGCCCTTCCAACACATAATGAAAGATTCTCCTGCATCATATGTTTCATCACTTCTTTGCGCGAACGCTCAATTACAGCATCGTGATAGAAAACCCATTGCATATCAAATGGTCGATACAAAATATTCGTTATTGAATCTTTCCATTTTTCATCCTTCCTTATCTTTTCCCGTGCAGTTTTCAATTCCCAATTGGACTTATCCTTCATTTTAAATGTTTGTCTGACGATATCATCCGGCATTTTTTCATCGCGGAATATTTTAATGCGTCGTTTAAGGGCATCCTTATCAGGGTCTATTACGAAACTGTCCCTCGAAGTGACTATTCCAACACTATTTACCGGAAAAACCTCTGTTATCTTCGGAAATCGTTCATATGCTTTCAAGAGCCTTTCATCCCGTGGAATGAAAAAATAAAATTCGGATTTAGGGGACAATTTTTTCCATTTGGTTTTCTTGATGTCATTTTTTTGAAGCCATTCATATTTCTTGTCTCTCAGCCCCCATCTTTCCGAATGATATACCTTGCATCCTTTCTTTCCTTGCTTTTTCACAAACAGGGCGATAGCCACTCCCTGCCGGATGTCAAAGACATTTTCGTCTTTGGAACCATCAGGGCATTTTTCTTTCTTGAGGCTGTTTCCGTGGAGATCCAGGATATATATCTCGTTGAAGCTTTTCATCAGAGACTGGCGCATCCCTCTGAACGTGGGATTATCCAAATAACTGTGATTGGTGATAAACCCCAAAACGCCTTCTCCTGCCTGATCAATCTTCCACTGGGCAAATCGGATGAACTTTACATAATCATCCTGCAACCATTTTGGGTTTTTCTCCTTGAGCCACTTTCCATCTATGACCTTGTAATATTCTATTAAGGCCCCGATCCAGGTTTTCTGTTTCCTGGTTATCTCTTTTGTCGCCTTTTTTGTTTCAGGGATCAGATTAAAACGACTGTTTACCTCTTTTATTTCATAATGGGTGGTGTAGTTGTCTCCCTTTTTGAATGTCACCTCTTTCTCGCTTTTGTTTGCTGACATCCCGGAATATGGGGGATTACCTAAGATTACCAGAATAGACTGTTCCTTTTTCA
>JAUWMY010000105.1 GCA_030612945.1 Desulfobacteraceae bacterium | reverse complement strand
AGCATTCCTTAAATAGTCAATATTCAATCGACAATATTCAATCATTTGAAGATGGTGAAAATATTTCAATCCAATTTTTTTTACACCAAATGCAAAAAAATAACTTTTAAGTTACTAACCTGTTCCGGACAAGAGGTCCGGCCTGTATTCATCTGTGTCCACAGCCTCAATCCGGCTGGCGGTTTTTATGCCACGTCTCTCAAGTTCCCTAAGAAAAGCTTCCGGCGGAACATCTTTTACCGGGGATAGTACTCCGGGAGTTGCTATTTTCCCTGTGAGGATCATCTGGGCACCGATGCTGGCTGTGAACCCCACGGTACGGTTCATGGCGAACAATCCCGTTTCAAGGTCCCGCCGATCCGTGACCTCATAGGTAACCATTTTTCCCTGTCCGTTCCTTTTCCCCCAGGCCTGGACCCTGATAATAGCAAGGTCCCTCTCGTCATCGCCGTACTTTAGTCTGGGAGAAAGCATACTAACTAAAAATTGTCTCGGAGAAAAAGGAATATTCTCAGGATCGAAAGAGGTGTCATCCAGAAGGCCGAGTCCTGCCATTGTGCCCCAGAACCTGCAGTGTCCGGGCCAGCGTAGGGCGAACCTGCCCATATGACGGATATCCTTTCCCAGACCGAACATACGAATGAATTTTACGGCATCTCCGTTAGGATAGGCTTCTAAATGCCCAAGACCTGGAATTTCCACCCGGTGTACATTTTCCTGACGGAAAATCCGGTCCCCTGGTATATCGATGCGTGTACCCTCTTTCAGGATAACCGCATCTCTCATGTAAGCCTTGAGAACCCCTTCGAAAGTCCATGAGATCTTATATCTCAGGGGATTGTCATCCGCACAGGCCGGTTCCGGTATACCAGTCCCATAAGAGTAAAGTCCTACAACCTGGTCCATGTTATCAACCGCAAGACGACCCAGAACAAGATCGATGCCGGGATCCATGCCCATTTCAGGCAGTATGATAACACCTTTTTTTCTGGCAGCCGAATCCAGTTCGGAGATTTCTCCCGTGTAGCTGGAAGATACAAAGTGGACGCCTGCATTCAGGGCGGCTGTGGCAACTCCGTATCCGAAATGCGCCGGCAGCATGGAGATAACAATATCGGCCCCAGACTGTTCTACAATTTTCGTTAAGTCCGCCTCCCTTGTCGCGTTAAGTTGTTTCAGCACCGTTTTGTGTAATCCCTTTTCCTTTATGTATTTTTTCAACGGATCAGTATCGATGTCAAAGACAAGGATTTCATCTACTACGGAACTATGTTCCAGATCATGGGCCACAGCTTTGCCCTGCATGCCCATTCCCAGTAGAAGCACCTTCATAAAACACCTCCGGATATTTTTTATTTCTTTCTGTTATTGCTTATCGCTATAGATTTATAAGCCTGGGATCCAGGGCATCGCGCAATCCGTCGCCCAGCAGATTGATTGACAAAATCGTAAACATAATAGCCAATCCCGGCAAGGTGACAAGCCACCATGCATCGCCGATATAAACCCGACCTTCAGCAAGCATCCTGCCCCAGGTCGGCATTGGCGGTGGAGCCCCCATACCCAGGTATGACAGGCCGCTTTCCCATATTATTATGTTCGCAACTCGCAGGGTTCCCAGGACAAGAAGTGGTGAAATAACATTGGGAAGAATATGCCTTATAATGATAATTATGTTATGGGTTCCAATTGCACGAGACGCTTCTATAAATTCTTTTCTTTTCAAGGAGAGAACGCTTCCGCGGATTGTTCGGGCATAGGTGACCCAGTCTGATATTCCGAGCACGAGAATCAGGTTCAGAATTGAAGGACCGAGAACCGCAATCACTGAAATAGTAAGCAGCATAAAAGGATAGGCCATGAAGATATCGGCGATGCGCATTATGAAACTGTCGGTTTTGCCACCATAGTAGCCTGAAATAAGTCCCAGAACGATTCCGACCAGCTCCGCCACGAAAACGGCTGTGAAACCAACTAAAAGAGAGACCCTGCTGCCGTAAAGCAAACGTGATAAAACATCTCGGCCGAGATTATCCGTGCCCAGGGGATGGCTCCATACTCCCCCTGACTGCCATACCGGTGGTGTAAACCGGGCCAGAAGATCCTGCGCAAGAGGATCTGTATGGTACAAAACAGGAAACGATACGCTTGCCATCAGGATGACCAGGAGAAGTATGCCCCCGGCCAGGGCGCTCGGACGCTTAACAACCTCCCGAGCGGTTTCAAGCGTTAGTCGGATACGGGGTGCAAGGCTCTCAAGTGCTTGCCGGAAGCCGAGTGATTCAGTTGCCCTGGTGTTCATTTTTCCTCTGAATAACTGATTTGGGGGTCCAGGTACACGTAAAGAATATCCACCAAAAGATTCATTCCCACAAATAGAAGGGAAAGTACAAAGACGATGGCCTGAACAAGGGGATAATCCCTGCTGAAGATCGCCTGGATCACCAGACGTCCCAGTCCCGGCCATGCAAATACCGTTTCTATTATCACCGTGCCGCCAATGAGAAAACCGAACTGCATTCCCGCCACGGTCACAAGCGGGATCAGGGCGTTTTTCAGCGCATGCTTGGAGATAACGATCTCCTCCCTGAGCCCCTTGGCCCTGGCGGTGCGGATATAGTCAAGACTCAGAACTTCCAACATGACCGATCTTGTGAGCCGGGCAAACATGGCCATTAGACTCAGTCCCAGCGATACGGCCGGCATAATCAGATGTGCCATGGTACCACGGCCCGATGTGGGCAGCCAGCCCAGGTGGACGGAAAAGAGGAGCATAAGCATGATTCCCAGCCAGAAATGGGGCATGGAAAGGCCCAACAGCGCTCCGAGCATGCTTCCCATGTCCAGCATGGAACCCCTTCGAACCGCCGAGATAATACCTATGGGCACAGCCAGAACAAGGGCAAACACCATGGCGGCCACCGCAAGCTCCAAACTGGCGGGAAGCCGTTCTATGACAAGCTCCATAACCGGCACGTGGTAATAAAGTGATTCACCGAAATCACCCCGGATCGCCTTTGAGGCAAAGCGGACATACTGAACATAGAGCGGGTCATTGAACCCAAGCTGCTCCCTGAGTTCCTCTATCTCCTGATCGGATGCATCCCCCGGCAGCATCAGCAGCACCGGATCTCCCGAAAGATGGATAAAGAAAAAGCTTATCATGGAGATACCGATGACAACGTAAACCGTATGCCATAGTCTTTTTAGTATATATTGCAGCATAATAACATGAAGCCGGATACTTTAGGGGCCCTGCGGGGTAACTTTCCGCAGGGCCTGTGGTTGGTTTTTTAATTTTTGGGTTTGGCCCACCGCATGTTCATGAATCCGTCACGGTCACCCTTGTAGAAGACCTTGTTGGAAACGCCGAACACTTCGGGAATCACGTAAAGATAGGCCCAGGGACAATCCTTGTACAGGATTCTATCAATTTCGTTGTAGACCTTGGCCCTCTCTGTGCGATCAATAATGGTTCTGCCCAGATCAAGAAGGACATCAATGGTTTCATTTTTATAGTAATAGTCGCGGCTCTTTGAATTGAACAGGGAATACATATAACGATCAGGCTCGGGCGCATCATCCCACCAGTAAACGTACAACTGATGCTTTTTGCCCTTGTATCGTTGCCACATAACTGCCCGCTCAAAAGGCTCCAGTTTTGCTTTTATACCAGATTCCGTCAGGTTCGCGGCAATGGCTTCGACCTGCTCCTGAATCTGAGACATGTAGGTGGGATAAGCCAGGCGTACTTCGATTCCGTTCGGATAGCCCGCTTCCTTGAGCAGGGCTTTTGCCTTTGCAGGATCAAAAGGATAGGGCTTAAGATCAGGTGCATGGCCGAATGTTCTGGGGCTGATCGGACCGTTGCAAAGAATAGCCTTGCCGTTGAAAAGCGCTTTGTTGATAAGCTCGCGGTTAATGGCGTAGTTCACTGCCTGGCGTACGCGTACGTCATCAAAGGGCGGCTCATAGGTGTTTATGCCAAGATAGGGCATTACGCCCATCTGTGAGGTGAGATACGCCTTGCCTGACTCCAGGATGTTTTTTCTCTGGTGAACGGCGATACCGCTGATCACATCTACTTCCCCGGTGACAAGTGCCGCTACCCGGGATGTCGCCTCGGGAACAGTCTTGAAAACGACCTTTCCGTAGTATGGTTTGGGGCCGTAATAATTTTCGTACCGTTCCAGAATTACCGATTCTCCCCGTACCCATTTCGCCAGTTTATAAGGCCCGCATCCCACCGGGTTGGTGTTGTATTTTGTGTTCCCGACTTTTTTGATATAATCCGGAGGAACGATGGGAAGGTAAATACCCAGCATGTAAAGACCGGGTGCAAAGGGCTTTTCAGTTTTTATCTCAAAGGATAATTCATCCAGTACCTTAATCTCTTTGAAGGCGGAAAGTTTTCCCTTGTGGGGACACTTAATTTCAGGATCAAATACCCTGTCAAGAGAGAATTTAACAGCCTTTGCATTCAAGGGCTCACCATTATGAAACGTGACCCCTTTGCGGAGGGTGATCTTCCAGGTCATGTCGTCCAGCTTTTCCCATTTTTCAGCCAGGGCGGGTTTGATCGATGCATCCTCCTGGGGAAAAAACAGCGTGTCGTGAATATTGTAGCAAACACTCATCGTGTTTTGCAAAGAGGAACGCATCAGGTCGAGTCCCACGGGTTCCGATTCCTGAACCACGATCAGTGTGTCCGCATCCCGGGCCACCCCAGGTGATGCAAACAGGCAAATTAACATCAGAGCTGTTAAAATGAGTAAATACGTTTTTTTCATAAGTCTTCTCCTTTAGTTTTAATTGTTTGTTGATCTTTACCTCTTAACCTGACCGAAAACGATCCTACCGGTCAGGTGCGGGAGGCCTCCAATACGGTTTTTTCATAAGTCACCTCCTTTAGCTTTGGTTGTTTGTTGATCTTTACCCCTTTACCTAGCCGAAGACGATTCTACCGACCAGGTGCGGGAGGACTCCATATTTCACCGGCATTGTGAAGGTGGCAGGAAACGATATGCCCATCTTCTACCTGACGCGCCGGCGGTTTTTTTTGAGTACAAATGTCCATGCACTCAGGACACCTTGTATGAAAACGGCATCCTGGCGGGGGATTGCGGGGTGACGGCACATCTCCCTGCAGGATGACTTTTTTTCTGTTTTTTTGGTGAGGGTCCGGGATAGGAACCGAAGAAAGAAGCGAACGGGTATACGGATGAAGCGGGGTTGCATAAAGTGATTTTACCGGTGCAAGTTCGACGATCTCACCCAGATACATGACCGCCACTTTGTGACTGACATGGCGGATAACACCCAGGTCATGAGATACAAAGATATAGGAAAGTTCGAATTGTTTCTGCAGCCGTAACATCAAATTGAGCATCTTGGCCTGTACAGATACGTCAAGGGCGGAAACCGGTTCATCGGCAATGATCAGTCTGGGCTTCAGGATAAGGGCCCTTGCCAGCATGATTCTCTGGCGTTGCCCCCCTGAAAATTCGTGGGGGAACCTTTTCATATGTTCCGGCAGCAGCCCGACTTCGGAGAGCGTCTTCTCTACCTCCTGCTTACGGGATATTCTGTCTCCGATGCCATGGGTAAGAAGAGGCTCTTCCACTATCCGTTCCACTGTGAGACGCGGATTCAGGGAACCGAAAGGGTCCTGAAAAATAATCTGTATCCCCTGGCGGAGTTTCCGGCGCTCTCTTGGATGCATCTCAAACATATTTTTCCCTTGAAACCATACTTCACCGGATGTGGGAGTCAGAAGATTTAAAATGGTGCGGCTGGCGGTGGACTTGCCGCAACCCGATTCCCCCACAAGGCCCAGTGTCTCATGGTTCCCAACCGAAAAAGAGATATCATCCACGGCGTAAACATATTTTTTTTCGCGGTTGAACAGACCGGATCGAACCGGAAAATATTTGCTCAATTTATACACTTCAAGCAGATTAGACATGATCGACTTTCCAGCATGCGACTTTATGTCCGGGACCAATTTCGTGAAGTTCAGGCTCCTTTTTTCGGCAGATATCTTCGGCTTCAGGGCATCTTGTGTTAAACCTGCAGCCTGACGGCAGTTCCAACAAGCTGGGCACCGTCCCGCTGATCTCGTAAAGTTCCTTACTGTCGAAATCTGAAGTAGCACTGGGAATAGCACGCAGCAAACCCTTAGTGTACGGGTGCAAAGGCTTGTCAAATAGATCCGGGGTGGATGCGATTTCCATGACCTTACCGGTATACATAACCATGACTCTGTCGCTTGTCTCGGCGATTACCCCAAGATTGTGGGTGATCATTATAATGGCGGTTCCAAGATTGTCCCTCAGTTTCATCATAAGGTCCAGGATTTGGGCCTGTATGGTTACATCAAGAGCCGTTGTTGGTTCGTCTGCGATAAGGAGTTCGGGTCGGCAGGCAAGCGCCATGGCGATCATAACCCTTTGCCGCAGTCCTCCCGAAAGCTCATGCGGGTATTCGCTAATACGGTTGCCAGGGTCAGGCACACCTACTGATTCCAGAATATCAACGGATTTATCAAGGGCCTGTTTGTAGTTCATGTTCCTGTGAACCCGGTAAACTTCTGAAAGCTGGTTGCCCACCGTAAAAACAGGATTAAGTGCTGTCATTGGTTCCTGGAATATCATACTTATCTTGTTGCCGCGGATACCGCGGATATCCTTATCGGAGACGTTAAGCAGGTTGCGCCCTTTAAATTGAATCTCCCCACCTGCAAAAAAAGCCGGGGGCATGGGCAGAAGGCGAAGGATTGACAGGGCGAGAACACTTTTCCCGCATCCTGATTCTCCCACTATTCCAAGGACCTCATTTTCGTTTACTTTGAGACTCACGCCGTCGACAGCCTTAACGACCCCTGCGGGGGTCTTAAAACAGGTTTTTAAGGAATTGATCTTTAAGGGCGTCATAAATATTATACAATTACGAAGTGTGGGTGTGAAATATGCTTTACAGGAATATATTGGCTGCTAAATAGAGTCACAAGGACTCTTTAAGACGAATAAGCTAACAAAAGTTTCTTGTCAAGAATTTTGTTAATAAACTCGTAATAAATTTGATGGGAGATTCTTAACCACAAAATGATGTGTGGTTGTCAGTAATCTGTACTATATATTGAATCAGCAATTGCACATTTTGATTTTTTCTCACCATAGCATTTTTATTATTCTGAATCATATTTTTTTATGGTTTTTTCCAAAGGAACACAAGTTAGGGGCTTCGCCCCAATTGGAAAGTCGCAGATCCCGTCTTTAGCGGGATTGGAATTCTGGAATATTGGAATCATGGGTTCTGGGATAATGGAATGGTGGGTTTAGAGAATCAAAACGAATATAATTGTATTGATTTCCTCGTAATAGTCGCATATTTTCTGGGGCGAAAGCAGAAAATGGATGTCTGATGGGCATCATCATAAAATGTGGATACAACATTTTTTTAGAATAGATCTTTTTCCGATTTTCATCCCCAGTATTCCACTATTCCATCATTCCATGCGGCTTCCCAACGTGGATGGCCACAAAAAACACTATATTTCCAATAAAATCTAGACCTGCCCAGCCGGATAATAGGCGAAAAAATTGGAAAGATTTTCCGTGAGAACCACCGAAAGGCGATTTGTATGATAAATCAGGGAACCATATCTGCATTTAAGGCTTGGTTTGCCGGGTACACAAAAACATTTCAATCAGGAAGCCCTGAAGACCAGC
>JAUWMY010000106.1 GCA_030612945.1 Desulfobacteraceae bacterium | reverse complement strand
TTCTACTCCGGTTCACCGTTGAAGAGAGATCAAGATTGAACGGTTTGCATATAGTGAGGCTTGGCAACTGGCACGCGACTGGACGCGAAAAGTGTACAGACTGACGAAGAAGCGAGGATTTGCGAAGGACTACGGGTTGAAGAAACAGATACAAGATGCTGCCGGATCATCGATGCATAATATTGCCGAAGGTTTTGATTCTGAGACGAATCCCGCCGCGGCGGGACTATTCGTGGATTCATCACCTATCTCAAGAATTATGAGGAGCGCAAACCGACCAACCGTGAACCCAGAACCTGAATATTACTTAAAGGACAGATATTCATATTGGATGCCCACTCCGGAAATAATGAAGGAATGATCCGCCCGGTAAAAGGAAAAAAGGACCCTGATGTAGAACGGGATGCCCTAATGGTTATGATCCCCTCGGAGCTTCAATTCCTTGTCCAGGCGTCAAAAGCTGAAGAACTATCCTTTAGTGACATGAACTTATACCACTTATACCGGGCAAACAAAGGGACCCAGGCCCCGTTTACCCTTGCAGGTCCCTTCCTGGGGGCCCCCCAGGCAGTCATTGCCATGGAAAAGCTGATCGTCCTCGGAGCAAAAAGGATATGGATTCTGGGGTGGTGCGGATCTTTGCAGCCGGACTTAACTATCGGGCATCTCATCATTCCCACCGGCGCTGTGTCCGAGGAAGGGACTTCCAATCACTATCCCGTCTCCAATCGACTCCCTGAATCAACTACAGAGCTTAACCGTATGTTAGAAGAGGCGCTCATACAACAGAATTTACCCTTTTCCATGGGCTCGGTATGGACGACAGATGCACTCTATCGGGAAACTCCGGATAAGGTGAAGACCTATCAGGATCAAGGCATCCTGGCTGTGGAAATGGAAATATCAGCCCTTATGACCGTGGCGCTTTACCGGTCAGTCGCAATGGCAGGGTTGCTTGTTGTTTCTGATGAACTTTTTCAGCCTAAATGGCGGCCAGGTTTCTCCAACCCTTTACTCAAAAAATCCTCGCGAGCAGCGGGAAAAGTACTGTTGCGTCTTGCGGGGTCTGTAAAGTAAGTGGTACTATTCAGGTGTCTCTTTTTTAGACAGGATAACCCCGCGTTGCGCGGGGCAGGCATGGATAAACAGGAACCTATGTTAAGTCACAAACAAGACATTATTGTAATAATCCAGTAAATCAAAAGAAATATCCTAGTAAAATGCCTTATAGATAGACCCCGAATAAGGAATTGATGTAATCTCTTTGGCTCTCTCTTAAATGTGAAACGAATATTCAAATTCACTCCCGATCAATAGGGAGAGCAGGTTAAACCAAATTGCAATAGAAGAGTTTAAACTAATCACTTACCCCTATAGCAAGGAACGGGCTATCAGGATAGTTAGACGATTTACAGGAATTAAAAAATCAAGTTAATCCATGCCTGCCCCGCGCATGGCGGGGTTATCCTGTCTAATATATACCTGGGTAGTTACAAGAAAATTATGCTATGAAAAAAAAGGTAGAGGAAATTCGTTTCAGTGCCAAGCCCCAGGCAGCCTTTTCTGAGGTAAAGCATCGCCTTCCCATGCTCAGCCTTGAGAACGGTTACCATGTTCAAGATGTTACCGATTTTGATGAAAGGACTAAAAAATTCTTAAGAGACGATACTTCGATTGACTATACGGTTGAACCTGAAATAGATGGCCTGGCCGTGGAGTTGGTCTATGAAAAAGGGGCCCTTTCAGTTGCTTCCACAAGAGGGGATGGCCTCGTGGGGAAAAATGTGACCCCAAACATCAGGACCATTCTCTCTGTGCCATTAACCCTGATAGAACCGGCAGACGGGAAACCCATACCTGGCCTCCTGGAGGTGCGGGGTGAAGTTTATATGGAGACAGATGCCTTTGAAACTTTGAATCGGGATAGAATCGAAAGGGGCTTTCCACCCTTCAAGAACCCACGAACCGCTGCAGCGGATTCCTTGAGGCAGCTTGATCCCAGAATCACTGCGAAGAGACCTCTCAACATGTTCTGTTTTGGTATCGGGGAGATGAGCGGACCCAAATTCAGCACCCAGCAGGAATTAATGATTGCCCTACAGCAGTGGGGATTTCGGGTTAACAGGCCCTATATCCGAGTATGCAGTACCATCAGCGAGGTCATAGACTACTTTCACCATCTTGAAGAGACAAGAGACCAGCTTCCTTTTGAAATTGATGGCGCCGTGGTAAAGGTCAACCAACTCGATTTGCAGGCTAAGCTCGGCCAGAAATCCAGTAGCCCGAGATGGACCTTCGCGTTAAAGTTCAAAAAAACTGAAGAGGAAATCCCATGAGTAACATAAGAATACGCCTTATTATTGAAGGCCGAGTTCAGGGGGTATGGTTCAGGGACTCCACGCGCAGAAAGGCCATTTCTTTGGGTGTTTTAGGCTGGGTCAGGAATCGGCCTGATGGTACTGTGGAGGTCGTGGCAGAAGGACCGGAAGACAAAGTAGGGAAATTAACCTCCTGGTGTAATCACGGGCCATCTGCCGCAGGAGTGTCCCAGGTCCATAGAACCCGGGAGAAATGGCAGGGAGAGTTCAAGTTTTTTGATATTGTATTCTAATTTTCAATAGGGGCATTGCATGAAAAGACAATACTTTATTTTACTAAGTTCTTTTTTCTTGTCACTCTTGTTTTTCGCACTGTCAGGCTGCAGCACCACAAAATCTGTGGTGGACAAAATAGTTCCCGGCGCACCCGATCTCAAAAAACGGGTCATGATCACACCACTGGTAGACCAGGCAGGATTCGGGCAGGAGAGAACGGCACAAATAGCTGCCAACTTTGTTGAACTTCTGAAGGAATCCCCCCATCTTCTGCTTTTTCAGGATCCCCAGGACATTTTCTCAGGTACTGCCAGCAAATCACCTGAATTTGGCATCGTCATCCCCCCTGAACTCGTTCAGAGAGCCCAGGATTCAGGAATGAATGCACTCATCATCGCGGTTCTGAACCCTCTGGAGGCAACCACAAGAAAGACCGGCATCTGGCCTTTCCGTGACCTGTCCCGCATTATTGAGATCTCCATGACCGTTAATATTGTTGACACGACCAGCGGGTGCCTTTATCTAACCGAACTCGATTCAGAGGAAATGGACTTCTTGATAGATGAGCTGCCAGGCCGGGATGAAAATGAGGTCATCGATCAAATTATTGAAGCGAAAATGCCCCGTATTCTGAAACGCCAGTCTGCGGCTGTAATCGAGAGTCTGGCGAAAGAGCCCTGGACCGGAAAAATCCTTTCCGTAGAAGACGGTATGATCAAGATTAATGGGGGAAAGGATGTTGGTGTTCGTCCTGATCAATTGTTTACGGTTTTCGCTCGGGGTGAATCAATCACTTGCAGGGCAGGTAGATCGTTTGACATTTTAGGAAACAAGATAGGAGAAATAAAGACAACCTCCATCATGGAAAAACATTCCCTGGCAGTACCAGTGGCAGAAGGATCATTCCTGGCCGGGCAAACCGTAAGGTCTAATGATTGACTATTTTCGATTGACTATTGACTATTAACAATTGACCACTGACTATTGGGGCTGAAATGGATGAGGATGAGCTAAAAAGGAGAACTAAAGAATTTGCGCACCGTTGTGTTAAACTGAGTATGGTGTTACCGAATACTTATTTGGGAAATCATATCAAAGGGCAGTTGATCAGGTGTTCAACATCAGTAGCTTCGAACTATCGAGCTGTTTGTGTGGCACAATCAAAAGGGAGTTTCATCTCAAAATTGAGTATTGTCATAGAAGAAGCGGATGAGACCTATTTCTGGCTGGAATTCATTATTGATGAGCGTTTATTAGGTAAAGAGCGAGTTCTCCCCTTGCTTAGAGAAGCAGGTTAATTAACATCAATTTTCATATCGTCCAGAAAAACCGCCAGAGGTAATATCCCAGCTTCAAAAAATAATCGTCAATAGTCAATCGAAAATAGTCAATCCCCCAACATTTCCCTCGCATGGGCCACCGCACGCGGGGTTATTTCCCTTCCTCCCAAAAGGCGGGCAATTTCCTGGACCCTTTCTTCGGGTTCTAATCCTGAAATGATGGTCTGGGTTCGTCCGTTAGAAACCTCCTTGCTGACCAAAAAATGATTTTGCCCCTGGCTTGCGATCTGAGGCAGGTGGGTAATACACAATATTTGGTGGTACGCTGCCAGGGATGAAAGCTTTTCTCCAATAACCTCTGCTGTGGCACCACTAATTCCTGAATCAACCTCGTCAAAAATCACTGTTTCTACAGAAGCAGTTCTTGCAAGAATCGTCTTGAGTGCAAGCATGATCCTGGAAAGTTCGCCCCCGGAAGCAATTCTTGCAAGGGGCCTCAAGTCCTCCCCAATATTGGGGGAAATCATAAATTCCACCTGGTCAAGACCATCCAGCGTCACTTCCTCAACCTTAACATCCTGCAATTCTCTTTGCTCATCATGCCTTTGGTCAAACTTCACCTTGAATTTAGTCTCGGCCATGTGAAGATCCTTAAGCTCCTTCTCCACTGCCTTTTCCAATCCTCCGGCCGCCTTTTGCCTCTTCTTTGAAAGTGCTGCGGCGCGAGACATCAACCCTGTTTCCAGGTCCTGGCACTCTCTTTCGAGTTTGTCCAGCTTCCCCTTTTTTTCATCTAAATCGCACATCATGGAGGCCAGCTTATCCTTGTATTTCAGGACATCTTCCAGGGTGGGGCCATACTTTCGTTTGAGGCCATTTAGGAATTCAAACCTCTCTTCCAGTTCTTCCAGTCTGTGAGGGTCCATATGTATAGTTTTTTCATAGTCTCTGAGCGCAAAAGAGGCATCTTCAAGCTTTATTTCAATTTCAGCAAGAGATTCCTTGATAGGAGCGAGTCCCGGGTCTATCCCGGCCCCTTTGTCCACGCTTTTGATACACTTTGAGATTGAAGAAAGAACAGAATCATTCCTCTCATAAAGGCGCTGATATCCTTCTGTGACGATCTCCAATAACTCTTTCGAATGCTGAAGACGCCTTTTTTCTTCAGCCACCCTGGCGTCCTCCCCCGGGCTGATCTCGGCTTTTTCGATCTCCTGAATCTGGAATTGTGTTAAATCCTGCCTTTCCCCCGTCTCGGTAATATCTTTTTTCAGGTGATTAATCTCGTCCTTCAATAATTTGTACCCATTGAACAATTCGTTCAGATCAAGCCTCTCATCCGAAAGACCGCCAAAATCATCTAACAAATAGAGATGATTGTCCTGCTTAAGGAGAAGCTGGTGCTCATGCTGCCCGGATATGCTGATCAATATGGCCCCCACACGGGATAACATGTGCAAGGTTGCCATGGAACCGTTAATCAGGATTTTATTTCTGCCCTCCCGGGAAATGCTCCTCTTGATCAAAAGCTCCCCATTAAAGGAAAACCCAAGCTCGGATAACATTTCAGTCAACGACCGGTTCTCCGGAAACTCGAAAAGGGCCTCTACACTGGCCTCTTTGCATCCACTGCGGATAAGATCTGCAAATGCCCGGCCACCGAGGATCAAATTCATGGCATTGATGATAATGGTCTTTCCTGCACCGGTCTCTCCCGACAGGATATTGAGCCCGGACTTCAGGGAGAACTCAAGTTGTTTGATAATCGCAAAATTGGAGATGCTCAGGTGAACAAGCATGATGAGTTACGGGTTGCGGGTTACAGGTGCTCCCATGTAACCCTTAGGACCTCCTGGTAAGTCGTTTCCCCCCCAAGAAGCTTTTTTATGGCATTTTCCCTGAGTGTAACCATTCCCTCTTTCAGGGCCTGCTCGCGAAGGGTTTGTAAATTCGTTTCGGCGGTTGTGATCTTCTTAATGGGCTCTGTAAAGGGCAGCACCTCATAGATTCCGATCCTCCCCAAATATCCGGTCCCACGGCACTTGTTACAGCCTTCGCCACGATAGACTTTGATTGGACCGTCTTTTGCGAGGTCCAGACCCCGGGCGCTCAGTTCACTGCTTTCTACCTCAAAGGACTCCTTGCAATGGACACATATCTTCCGGACCAACCGCTGGCTAAGCACACCAATCACCGTTGATTGGATCAGAAACGGAGGGATCCCCAGGTCCAGAAGACGGGTAATGGCCGAAGGGGCATCGTTGGTATGTAAAGTGGTTAGAACCAGATGCCCGGTCAATGCCGCCTGTATGGCATTTTCGGCTGTTTCAAGATCCCGCATCTCGCCAACCATAATAATATCCGGGTCCTGCCTGAGTATATTTCTTAAAATCGATCCAAAGGTTATACCCAGCACAGGCTGAACCGCGATCTGGTTGAAGTCTTCATGCACCATTTCGATAGGGTCTTCAACGGTCGTAATATTGATCTCAGGCGTTGACAGATACCGGAGTGTCGAATAAAGGGTTGTTGATTTCCCACTTCCAGTCGGGCCGCACACGAGCACAATCCCGTTAGGCATGTTAATAAACTGGTGGTAACGCATCAAGTCTCCGGGTGTAAATCCCAGCCTCTCATGATCCTGAAAAAGGATATCAGGGTCCATAATCCTCATGACCACTTTTTCTCCAAAGGCCACGGGAATCGTAGACACCCTTATCTCGGCCTCCGACCCTCCTGTGTCTGTTTTAATCCGGCCATCCTGAGGCCTTCTTTTCTCGGCCATGTCCAACCGTGAAAGGGTTTTTATGCGACTCAGGATAGCAGCATGCACGTTCTTGGGAAGACTGTAAACAGTATGCAATACTCCGTCGATCCGCATTCTCACAAGGCTAACGTCCCGCTTGGGCTCGATATGGACATCACTTGCCCTTTGCTCAAATGCATAAGTAAATAGATGATTTACAGCGTTTACTATGTGCTGATCATCTGACGGAAGTTCGTCCGCAGACTTCAGCCGAACATATTGTTCCAAGTTGCCCAGGTCAACAGAAGGGCCTGCAAACTGATGCTCTGCTGCTGAGATGGAACGTTTGAAGCCAAAAAATTCATTCATCAACCTGAGGATATCCGTCTTGGTGCTGACAACCGGCCTTACCTTCATGTGGCTGACGCGCGCAATATCTTCCATTACTTCCACATTGAAGGGATTTGGTGTTGCAACGGCCATGTATCCATCTTCGATGGCGACAGGAAGGACCAGGTGTTTCATTGCGAACGACCTGGGAATAGTATCGGTCACCAAGTCTAAATCCAACTGCAAAGGGTCTATTTTTTTAAAGGGAATTTTCCATTCCTTGGCAAGTGCCTGGTAGATGACCTCCTCATCAAGTGCCTTGCCGGGATTGTCCGCCCTCTCCAGATCCAGGGATGCAATCACATCAATGACAGTAATGCTGCTCGAAATCCTGCTCCTTGCCGGCAAGGAAGCCTCAGCCATGGCTCGCGCCCTTACCAGTTTTCTTCGAATGTTCTTTTCCTTTCTCAGGATTTCCCGTCCATGCGCTGCCGTTATGAGCCCACTCTTAAAAAGGACCTTGCACACACTTTCAGGAGAAAACAGATTTTCAGAATTTTTTACCATTTCTCAAGCCATTTCCTGTGCTTCAAACTTTTAACTTATTATTTTATCATCATTAGTGATTCCATCAAAGCCTTTTTTTGCTGTGGTAATCGGGATATTCTATTTAGTTTTTTTGTTTGTTTTAAAACTTGTGGTATAATTAAGTTTATAAATACAAAAAGGAAAAAGCC
>JAUWMY010000034.1 GCA_030612945.1 Desulfobacteraceae bacterium | reverse complement strand
GCTACTACACCAATGGGCGCTGATCATACGGCAGGATATGCTGTAGCAACGAACATCATGAAAGTGGGCGGTGATGTTGATCCCCTGAAAGCAGAAGGGCAGGTTAAATTATCCAGGGACCTCCAGGTTACGACAGCAGCCATCGACACATACGGGCTTTGCCTGTTCGTGGCTTTTCCGGTTATGGACATCCCGGATGCCTTCGTTGCAATCGTGGATATGGTAAATGCCAAGTATGGCCTGTCATTGACCGGTGACGATGTGGGAGCCCTTGGACAACGGGTATTGACAATGGAAAGGGATTTTAATACGAGAGCCGGTTTTACACCGGCCGATGATCGGCTTCCTGAATTTTTTAAGCTGGAAAAGCTCGCACCCCACAATGAGGTGTTCGATATTTCAGACGAGGAACTGGATACGGTTTTTAATTTTTAGATAAACATTGAGGTCGTTTGTAACTCCTCAATAAACCCAGGCATTCATACTGCTTCCCCCTTTTGCAAAGGGGGATTTTCCAATACCGCCCAAACTTTTTGAGTGCTTACGGTCGTTTCGCCTGTTTTCATGCCGCCGCCTGCCTGTGTAAGGGCAAAAGGCGGCGCATGCAGGCAGGAATCTAAAATTTATCGTAGTGAGTGAATTCACTGATTTTACGGCGTTTAGGCGCTTCCGGATCCTTTGCAGGATATCCCAGAGGCATCATTGTTACAACCTCGTAGTCTTCAGGCACACCCAGGATCTCTTTGGTCTTGTTGTGGTCAAAGAGCCCAACAATCACGGTCCCTAATCCCAGATCGTATGCAGTCAAACAAAGACTTTGGGTAGCAATACCCAGGTCGAACATAAACCAATCCCCGAACTTGGTAGTGACCTGATCCTTAAAATACCCCGAACTTTTCAGTTTCCCGCAGAGCACAAGGACCACAGGGGCTTGGACCATGGCTTTTGTGGCCGGATTCTTAATCAAAGCCCCCTGGAGCTTCTCTTTTATAGCCGGGTCTTTCACAACAATCACTTCCCAGCACTGGGTGTTTGCCCAGGAGGGGGACCATTGTACTGCTTCGAGGACCCTGCTCAATGATTCTTCCGGTACATCCTTATCCTGGTACTTTCGAATACTGCGCCTTCCTTTGATAATTTCCATTACATCAGCCATTTCATTTCCTCCTTGGTAACATCACAATAAGTCGGGGCATTCCTAACCCTCCCCCTTTTGCAAAGGGGGATTTTCTTAATACAGCCCGAATTAATTGAGAACTTACCCTCCCTGTTCAAAACGAAAATAATTCAGGTATCCGCTGGGCCAGCATAATATCACCGCTTACTCTCAATTGTCCGCTCATAAATGCCTGCATGGGATTCAGCTCCTTATTTACCATGCCAAGCCAGTCTTCGGCAGACATGGTCAAAGTCACAGTGGGTTCGTCATGAGTGCCTTCCTGGACCTGACAAACGCCATCCTTGACAATCACATTCCAGATGCCGCCCTCATCTCCTGTTATATCAAACTGGAACGCCGCATCCAGTCCTTGAGCAGCAGATGTATTAAAAACCTCTGTCACTTTTTCGAAAGCCTCTTTTACATTTGTTGCAGCCATTCTTTTCTTCCTTTCTTGGAACTTACTTTTTTTTTAATTTTTTGGGCCCATCGCGGATTAGTGTGAAGGCCTTTGTTCACATCATGTAGGGTGGCATTTTATATGCCACCGCAACCCCGGTCGGGTATGAAACCCGACCCTACAATGCTTTTGTGCTATGTTCCCGACCTGGTTTTCATACTAATCCGTGATGCTCTATTTTTTGTTAAATCACGCCCTGTTTCTAAAAAGGTGACTTGAACAAAAGATGCCAGTATTGTCAACTGATTTTCTTACCAGGTCGCCACCACCCGATTACCGAGCCATACCTTTTGAACTGCACTCGCTCCCTTCTTTCAATCTCCCTTATCCAGTCCCCCAGCCCTGACGCGTGATGTATGATAAGCGGGGTGCTATGCGCAGGGAGAATATCGGCGGGGAGAGCATACGCGCCAAACGTCTTCTGGGTGTTGGCCGAAATCACTTGTGTGTCCCATGGGGTTGGATGGATGTACCCATGAATGGCCCCGTCGGCCCTGGAATATCCCCATTCCTTTGGGAACCCCTCTTTGAGCTGCCTCATAAGGCGGACTGCACTCAGATTAGTATCAACATTCAGCCCTTTATTGAGGTTTCGCAATATCTCATCGTCAAAGGACTCAAAACCCACCGAGCTCAGGAGAATATATGCTCCCATGTTCCGGGCCAGACCCAGGGCCTGTCTCAAATGTTTTTCCCCCATCACAAACCAGTCTGCCCTTAATATGAGGTTAATCTGGGAAGGCCTGATTCCCCTCCCTTTGATCTCATTGAGAAGGCGGGGGAGACCGGGGAGGGGGTTCTCGTTGATCAACTCGAAGGGAATCTTCCTGCCATCTGCAAGCTCAGGGAGACAGTGAATTTGACTCACTACCGTCTCCATATCCAATGCCCCGTAAAAACCCTTGTCAACCGCTACATCACAGAAGCTGCATCCTTTCAAAGTGAGCTTAACCGTTTGTCCATTTTTCCCGACCAGGGAAACCGGGTAGCCTATCTCGACCATGCTCTCCCGGGCTGCATGGGGGCACCCAATATGCTGTAACACTTGCCCGGTGCTGATTTTCAAGGGAATCAGCCCTTCTTTCCCCATTGTGTAAATAGTATCCCACCGTACTTTCCGCAAAAATTTCTCTTCCCAGGTTTTTGGTATGTTTTGGACTATTTCACCATCCTGCTTGCAATAGAGGAGCCCTGGGGTGTCCTGCCAACCATTTCCATCAAGATTTTGTAAGAGATAGATGACCTGTTCAGCAGGTCCATGTAAGGAAAAAGTAAAGTTCTTTGAGAGCCCCTTGAACCGGTGGGGGTGCTCCTGCCAATCCTTTTCCCCCAAATAATCTACATCGGCCTGGGGCCCGGCAAGCAGTGTGAGGATTCCCTCGTCCCTGAGTTCCCTGGCAAAGGAAAATAAGTCCTCCCTGCCGCTTAGGGCAGAAAAACCGACTATGGGCCGTTCTACTCCGAGATAGTCGATCAAGGCCTTTTTGAGAAGTTTCTTGTCATCCGCCCGCGTGACGGTTATGACAATACACTCATAGGGGGTATTTTCTTGAATGACCGTGGCGGCCATCTGGGGCCCAAGGAGGCCATAAGTCTCCCCTTCGAAGTAGCTGGAGATGATGGCCATGCGCTTTTTCAACGTGTATTTCATGAAATAACCGTTTTACCTATTGCACTGATTGTAATCAGGATTATCTTTTAAGAGCAAGACCGTAATACGAGAGGAGTAAAATGTGAGCATTAAAGTACACATTCATAAGACTCATCGCCAATTTACTAATGGGTTAGATATAATCGAGGTCGAAGGGAATACAGTCGGTGATTGCCTTAAGAACCTGGTCAGCCAATTCCCGAACATCGAGAAGGAAGTCTTTGATAAAAAGGGTAATCTGCGCAATATAATTGAGATCTATGTTAATCTGGAAAGCGCCTACCCAAATGAGCTGGCCAAACCGGTTAAGGATGGAGATGATATTCATATAACCCTTATGCTTGCCGGGGGATAAATATAGAGAAAAAAGTAAGCAGTAAGGAGTAAGTAGCAAGGAATAGGCAGTAAGGAGCAGAGTTCTTCTTGTGCCCGCTTACTGCCTATGACCTATCATGTTGAAGGGTAAAACGAAACCTATAATAAAGAGCCAATTTCAAAACGTCCCCTTTTGCCCAATATCTGCGGCGGGGTCGCATTTTTCATATTGCTTGACATAGTTGATGAACCTATGAACGGCAGCAGTTACGCGCAATGTGCCACCCCTCAATATCTCAAAACCGTGCAGTTTTCATCAGTTAACCTTGAACCGTGAACCATTGAACTTTGAACCTGAGTAGTTACTGCGATTCGTTACATGGCCGCCTGTAAGGCCACGGCCTCTTTCCCTGCAACAGAAATTCTTGTCGCTGCATCTCTTTTCTTGTAAATGCTCATATCATCCACTTCAAGATACTCTATGGCCTTTACTTCACAGAATCTGACGCACTGGGGATCGCCATCACAGAGATCGCACTTGAAAACTTGCTTGTCTTTAGCATTAAAATTCATAGCGCCGAAGGGGCATGCAGCCACACATGCGCGGCAGCCTATGCAGACATCGTAGTCAACAACTATCCGTCCCAGCTCCTCATCACGGGAGATGGCCTTTACCGGGCAAACGTTCATGCAGGGTGCATCCTGACATTGCTGGCAGGACATGGGAATATAAAGGCCCTCTGACTCCCATTTCATCACCTTTATTCGGCTTCTTGCAGGATTGGATATTCCATCGTGGAAAACTGCACAAACAAGCTCACAGAGCCTGCAGCCTGTGCACTTCTGGTAATCTATATATAGGGTTTTAGCCATTTATCTTTCTCCTCTCAGATTGAGTTATACTAAATGGGACGGTTCATTCTCCAGGCCCAGTACTTCCAATGTCTCCGGTTTGGGAACACCCTTTTGATCAAGACCTTTGTGCTCGTAGAATTCATCGATCATTTTAATAAACTTTTTCTTGTCTATCATTTTACCGACGACATCTATGGCTCCCCGTCTGCATGGCTCATCAAAATAGCGATGGTTCAACATATCACCTTTCTTGAGATCGTCTCTTGTCAAACCTTCTCTTAGATTGAAGAGTCTTTCAATCATGTTACATCGTCTGGCTACTTCCCATATTTCCTCAGGGGTCATTTCAAGACCGGTATTGTAATAAATAACTTTTGACCAATCCTCGAAATTAGGAAGAGTCGCTCCCAGGAAAGTTGTATGATATTTGCAAATCCCAAGGCAATCTACCCCCATGTAACAGTTCTCTTGCCAGAAGACCTGCCATGGTTTACCGATATATTCCGTATGCTCGGAGCTTAACGGGCCATCATAGGAAACCGGGTTACCGTAAATCTTCCTTAAGACCTCTTCCGGCAGATGGTACAGGTCAATGGCCGGCCTGCTTCTCAAATGGTCCGAGCCTCTTGATCCCGTGGCAATATTAAGTGCCAATGCAGGCGTAGCCCTCTCATCCGAATGGAGATTGCTCATACCTTTGACCTGAATAAGGTAATCAAAGGAATGCTTACCGATCTTTTCCGAGGCTGCAATGCCCCCGTCTGCAAGGGCATCTCCCAGCCAGCCCTTCCTGTAACAGATTCGTTCGATCATTTCTATTACGGCATCATCATTTCCAAATCTCAGATCCAGTCCGTCTGTCTCTTTGCTGGTGATAATGCCCAGTTCGTAAAGCTCCATGGCCCAGGAAATGAGGCTCCCTGTTTCGAGGTTATCCATTCCGAACTTGTCAACCAGATGATTTCCTGTAAGGACGGTGATAGCCCTGGGTGTGTCCGTCTCTCCACCAAATGCACCCTGGGATGTATATTCCGGTCCTTCATCATATACTCCCGCATAGGGGCCTTCCGGGATCTTATACTGTGCCCTGCAATGAACCTGGCATCCGAAACAGCCCGTCATATGGTAGGGTCCCATGGTCTCCTCACAAATTTCATCAATCCTCTCGGGCTCGATATCATCTGCATATTCGCACTGGTTATATTGAAAATTCCTGCACCTGATACCTCCCCAGGAATTGGTAGCTCCCCAGATAAAAGGTGTCCCCAGGACTCCCTGGGTCTGATTTACTTTGGCGCTGACTATTTGGTCGATGAAACGCTTATTATATTCCAGGGCTTCTGTTGGTCGGGCTATTTTTATATCCATGGTTCCGCGGACCGCCACGCCCTTAAGATTCTTGGAGCCCATAACGCATCCCATCCCTGATCTGCCACCGGAATTTTTTATTCCCGTCATTACATTGGCAAATCTGACCAGATTCTCGCCGGCAGGACCACAAACGCAACTCTTGACCTCCTGGTCACCCAGGTCATCCCTGATTGCCCACTGTGCATCTGTTACGGGTTTACCCCAAATGTCGCGGGCATCCCGAATCTCGATTTCACCGTTGTGGATATAGATATAAACGGGATGTTTGGCCTTGCCCTTGATGACAAGGTGATGAAAGCCTGCCCAGGCCATTTCAGGCGCGAAAAAACCTCCCATATTCGCACTGCCGAGCAATCCGGTGAGTGGGGAGTTGGCCATGATCTGAGTCCTGGCGGTTGCTGAAGCACATGTGGCTGTCAGGATACCGCCGCTTACCATTAGTGTATTTTTAGGCCCTAAGGGGTCACAGCCTTTTTCTGTATGATTATAAAGAAGATATGCATCCAGCCCCCTGCCGCCCAGAAATTTTTTCCTTACATCGAGCGGGATCGGTTTTGTCTGGATATCACCTGTGGTGAGATCAATATATGCTATCTTTCTGTCTAACGGCATATTATTTTACCCCCATTTCTTTTAATTTTGCTTCTGCCAATTTTCTGTTTACGTCCCATACCGGTCCTCTGATACGGGGCAGGTTGGGATTGACCCAGTGGACCCGGTATTCCATTCCGCATGTCGGGCATTTGGCGGTCTTTTTTCCCTTCTCCGGCTGGATTCTTTCCATGCATGTAGGATTGTGGCATCTAAACTTACCGTAAGTTCTGGCCTTTCGCAGACTCTCGGCCGTTGATAACCCTTCTTTTTCTACTGTCATAATACTCTCCTTTCTGTCTTAAAGCAGAATACCAAAATAGGACCAATACCAATCAGACATCCTTCTTTGGCGCTAAGCCCAGTTCATTATCGTGAACTGTAAAGATAATAAACCATACCATAGTCATCCCCTTTGTCAAGGGGAAATATATTTTTTATGTAGTGTTTTCGAAAAATTGTTATATCATTCTTGACATAAAGCAATATTTATATATACGACAAAGAAGGTCTGAGGGCTTCCAGACCGTTCATCATAATGAACGGTCTGGAAATACAGCCCACTTTTAAACCGCTTTAGAAACCTCATCGAGGTTCAGAGACCAGTTTTTCCAACATCCCATTACTCCGCAGGTCTAAATCCGTGGGTGTTTTGAAAGATGAACGTCGAACATCGAACATTGAACGTCCAACATCGAATAAAAAAACAATTATCTAATACCGAACATGCAATGACTATTTCTATTTTTTTTCAGCCGTTTTGATACTCGTAACGAAAATCTTAATTAATTCTTATGTTTCCTGTAAAATAGCATCTAATAGTTCAGGCTTTTTAATTAGTGGTACACTCTGAATAAGTTTTAACCATCTCTGGGTCTCCCTAAATTCCTTTAATGAAATTCTTGCCCTTGTTTTTGTCTTTCATTCATCATTCGATGTTCGATGTTCATTTTTTTCAGCCCCGCCTGGCCGAATCTTCGATGGGCCTGGGTTCTTTACCGTTAAGAAGCCTTGGGTGTCGCTTCGCCGGTTTTTTCTGGCTTTCTGTGCCACGGAGACAATTGATGCAACGTGTCTCCAATATTAGCCTTTCTACAGTTTGGGCAAAATTTTGTGTAGTCATGGGTAAAGGTCAAGCCGATTTTTTCCATCTGGGGTTCGGGTGCAAAAAGGGCGCCGCATCGTTCACAAGCCTGTAGCTCGATTGACCTTATTTCCTGTTTTAATAATACCTGAACAAGTCGTTTTGCACTTATTTCATGCCGCAATTCCGCGGCGTCTTCCGGGCAGGTATTTACGCATGCCCCACAACAGATACATTGATAGTGAGAGTAAGTAAAAATGCGATGTTTCCCATTATCGTTTGACTCAAGTGTTCCTGTTGGGCAACTCAGTTCACATGCCGCGCAACCAACGCATTTTTTGATATTAAGACGGGTTCTACAAAAAAGGAAAACCGCCATCAGTATCATTGCCTCACCGCTCAGCATATGAATAACTGTCATATTATCTCCCAGGAAAGATACGGAATCAAGAGTGCCATGAGTTAAAAAGTATCCGGTCATGAATGGCAGGGCAGTTATGATAATCAAAATGTAGTCTGATTTTGAAGAGTTAAGGTGGATCTCCGGAATTATAATACGTCTGATCAAAAAATAGGCTGCTAAACCTAACAAAACAAGTGTCATCCAGTCGGCCCATGCATCTGGCAATTCAATCCATTCCCACTCAAATCTCGATTCGCTCCACAAGACGATATGCCCGCTAAACCATATTGGAACAACTATCATGCATAGGTGGAATATGTAGCGAAGCGTTGCGTAAACGGGTTTTTTTGCAACCGCCATATGAAAAGGCAAAAAAAAGCGTCCAAAAGTAGCTAAGGTGTAAACCTGCCTTTTATCCTTATCCCTGCTGCTCCTTATTATTGAGTATGAAAAGAAAAAAAGCCTTATTAAAAGGGCCGCAAGAAAAACAAGAAAGGCAATCCACAACAAAGGGCCTTCAACAAAGGAATAAAAATCCATCTGGTATTATCACTCCTAACCCGGATAACCCGGAATTGAGGAATTGCGAATTGAGGTATTGAGGAATTAAAAACAACCGCTTCAATGTAATCCCTGAATTCCTAAATTCCTAAATTTATTTGCAACAGAGCGCTTCGCTGTTGGAATCTAAATTTGTGCCCATTTTGCGCACAATATTTTTTATAAGGGCCTATACTCATCTACGTAAGCGTTCACAGGTTTCCCGCTGAAAGCGGGATTCAGGGTTAGGGACAGGGACAAAATTGAAGACCCGAAGTGCAGGCCTAAATTCCTAACCCGGAGTTTACCCGTAAGGGTTTTATCAACAAGATATTGACCAAATACGGATAAATACACCCAAACTCATCGGTTTGAGGCATAGCTTCGCCAGTTCATTATTCTGAACTCAGTGCCGCAAAAAGCTTACCATATTCCAGGTTATTGTCAAGAGTATTGTCTTCTTTATATATGCTATATCTAAATACAACTAAATCAGGGAAACGTCAAAGTAGAATGTAACTTGACCAAATAGATGTATTTTCAAGATGACTAAATCCGAAATACGAATATCGAAATACGAAACAATATCAAAATTCTAATATCAAATGCCCAAAACATTTCTTGTACTTATACAACATTTACAGGATATTGTTACGTTTTGAATTTGGGATTTATGTCATTCGTATTTGTTTCGGATTTCGGATTTCGAGCTTCGAATTTTAGAAAATTAAATAAACAAATAAACTCTATTCATTCAACGTGTTATCTCTTAAAATGATTTAGCCCTGACAACTAAATAATGTGTGTTGACAAACAATGCCACATGATTATAAAGTATAAATGGGTTCATTATGGTGAACAATAATATGAAAAGATATGGCGCACCATCAGTAAAAAAAGCTTTTGAAATTCTTGGGGCACTTTCTTCATCCAAAGAAGGTCTTGGGGTCAGTGAAATAGCAAGGGGCCTCAATATGGCCAAGAGTACGGTTCATGGCATGACCTCTACCCTGGAGGAGTTGGGGGCTCTTATGAGAGACCCGCATACGAAAAGGTACAGACTGGGCCTCACGCTTTTCGAACTTGGTAGATTGGCCTATTCCCAGATTGATCTAAAAACCCTGGCAAGACCCATTATGGAGGAACTGATGGAAAAGACACAGGCGTCGGTTTTCCTGGGTATCTTAAACTGGGACCATGTGACCGTGTTGGATATCGTTGAATCAAGACAGGATCTTAAGATTACGGCCCCAATAGGAACAATAATCCCTCTATTTGCCGGGGCAGTGGGAAAGGTCTTTTTGGCCTCCATGGAAGAAAAGCAAACCGAAAAAATAATCCGATCAAAAGGTCTGACCCGGTTTACGAAAAATACCATCGTAGATCCGGAGCTGTATTATCAGGAGTTAAGGAGTGTCAGAAAAAAGGGCTATGCCGTTGATGATGAGGAATATATCCTGGGTGTCAGGGCCGTAGCATCGCCAATAATGGGATTGGGTCAATTGATGTCAGCAATTTGGGTCGTTGGGTTCAAGGCAAGTCTGGACGAAAAAAAGATGAAGGCCATTATCAAGGTAACCAAAAAAGCGGCAGAGGCCATTAGGAGCAGGATTCAAGAACAACCTGTAAATTAGGTTGCAGACTTCGTTAAGTGGTTAAATAGTTGAGTTGTCAAGTTGTTGGGTACTATTCAGGCGTCTCTTTTTTAGACAGGATAACCCCGCGCATGGCGGGGTTATCCTGTCTAATATATACCTGGGTAGTTTCGAGAAATAACAATGGAAATAAACGAAATTGAAATACTTTCAGTTGGTGTAGACGTGGGAAGTTCAACCAGTCATTTGGTTTTTTCAAATCTGGTACTGAAAAGAGATGAACGGTCTGATTCTCGTCGTTTTCACATTCAGGAAAGAAATATAGTTTATGAGGGGAGAATAATAAATACGCCTTTTTTGGATAATAAGACAATTGATATCGATAAATTAACTGATTTTTTGAAAGAAGAATACAAAAGCGCAGGGATTGATCCTGCAGATATTCAAACAGGTGCAGTTGTTGTAACCGGAGAAACAGCTAAGAAAGATAATGCAAGGCAAATTGTTGAAGCCCTTTCCAAAGATGCAGGAAAATTTGTAGCAGCAACGGCAGGACCGAATTTCGAAAGCCTGATCGCTGCAATGGGTTCAGGTGCAACAAATAGATCAAAGAATTATAATAAAACAATACTATCTTGTGACATTGGTGGGGGAACATCTAACATTGCCATATCAAAAAATGGGGAGATTATATCTACAAGTTCTATATCTGTAGGAGCTGTTTTGCTTGGTGTAAATCCAGAGGGAAAAATCTGGAGGATTGACAAGCCTGCAATAAAAGTTATGGAACATATTGGATTGAATTATAAAATTGGGGATCAAATCCCAAGGGAGGATATAGACAGAATAGCGACAAAATTTGCCGAAGTTTTAATTGAAGTAATTACCGGTCCTGCAAGTTCCTCTTTGGCCAGGCAGTTAATGGTGACTAATGATCTGGATTTTCCGGAAAAAATTGATGAATATTCATTCTCGGGTGGTGTCGCAGAGTTGATATATGGGCGTAATGGCAATTACGACGATATAGGACAAATTCTGGCCAATAAGATAAATTCTCTGAAATTTAAGTTAGCTTCTCCGGTTATAGAGCCGGTAAATAAAATTAGAGCAACCGGCATTGGTGCAGGTGCGTATTCGCTATCAATTTCCGGTTCTTCAGGATTTATGGATAACAAACTTTCATTTCCCATAAAAAATGTACCCGTACTCAGGGTGGATGTCGAAAGGTCAAAACTAAGCGTTGAACACGTTGTATCACAGATAAATATCTCATTTCACAGATTTGATTTAAACGAAGGCGAAGAAACTGTGGCACTATACTTCAAGGATCCAGTCAGGGCTTCTTACCCCAAATTAGAATTATTTGCAAAATCTATTGAAGCTGCTCTTCCCGTTTCAATAGAAAATAACATACCAATTATTTTAATCTTTGAAAAGGATATCGCCTGCAGTGTGGGAAACGTAATCCGCCGGGAAACTGGTTTGAAAACTAATTTACTGTCATTAGATGAATTAATTCTGGAAGAAGGGGATTGGATTGATATCGGTGAACCATTAGTTGCCGGTCAAGTATTTCCCGTTACCGTAAAATCTCTTGTTTTCAACAGGAATTAGAGAAAACTTAAGAAAACGCTTCTGGTCGTCGATATCTTCCCTGGCTCGAATAAACCCTATTACATTAAAAAGAGTGGTAAACATAAAGGTACCTATATCCGGGTAGGTTCAACGAACCGTAAGGCCTCTCAAGAAACCATAGAGGCACTGGAACGACAGCATCGCAAGGTCTCTTTCGATTCTTTGCCGGTCTATGACTGTGGATTCGAAGACGTGAATCTGAAGCTTTTTCAAAAGGCCTATCGCGACTTGACTGGCAAACCCATCGGTAAAAGCCAGCTCCGAAATCTCGGTCTACTGACTCCCGAGAGGGACCAGGTACACCCCACCCATGCCGCCCTGTTGCTATCCGATTCCTCCGCCCGTAAGCGCTATTTTCCGTATGCCAAGATCGAATGCGCCCGGTTCAAAGGGACCGCCAAGCAGGTCTTCCTCGACCAGACTACCATTGATGATCCTATTTTCGAAACCGTTGAGCCCTGCATGGCTCTTATCAAGAAAAATATCGCCCTAGG
>JAUWMY010000180.1 GCA_030612945.1 Desulfobacteraceae bacterium | reverse complement strand
CTCCTTGATTTCGTGACTTTCTTCGCGCTCTGAAAGTGTATCAAGGCTCGATATGGCCTGTTCATATTTTTCCTCATCAAGAAATTTGCGAGCTATTTGAACGGCTTCTTTCTTCTCGGTAATCATTGATATGGTTTCATCGAGATATTCCTCCTGGGCACGTTCAAGCCGTTTCAGGGCCTGGTCTATGATTTTCAACCCTGTTTCTGATGAAACAGTCCCCCTTTTCAAACCCAGCAAATCCCATGCTTCACCAAACTTACGCTCTCTAATCAGTTGTTCAACTTCATAAAGGATTTGGGCCGCATTACCCTCCGGCTGAGTCGGTAGTTCATAATCACTTTGAGCTTGCGCATGGGCTTCCAACCCAGGGGGAGCTTCGATTTCCTGGTCCTCTACCGCCACTCGCGAGATCCTCTTGTTAAGTGCCTGAAGAGCGATCTCCTGTTCATGCAATGTGTCAGTCAATTTTTTGTAAATTTGAATAGCCTTTTCTCGTTCGCCTAACCGCAACTGTAACTCTGCAATGCTTGCCCGGAGGCAGTTGAGGTTCGGGCTCGTATCAAGCTCAAGCACAATTCCATCGATGATACTCTTGGCTTCTGTCAACATTCCCACTTTGGCAAGGGATAAAGCGAACATCAGGCTTATTTCAGCGGTGAGGGCATCCGGGCCAAGGACTGCTTTTAGCTCCAGGCAGTGATTGATTACGCCTTTAGAGTCTCCTAATGCGTAGGCTTCCTGGATCTCCTTTCTCTTTTCCGCAAAAAGGCTGATAGACCTGGAATAATCCTTTGCCCTTTCCTCCTGTTTAGAAAAATAAATTTCATCCAGGACATTAAGGTTATTTAACAGGGCACGCACGACCTTTTGGTATTCCGATTCCTTGAACGCTCCAGCAGATATGCTTTTTACTGATTTGTAGGTATCAAGGAGACTTGAGGCGATTTCCCGGTCTTTTTCTGTAAGGTCTTCTTTCTCCAGGATATTGTTCAAAAAAGTTATCTTTTCATCGAGAAGCTCTTGAGGAAATAGGGATGAGGGTGCGATGCCAGATTCTGGCACAACCACCACGCGCCGCTCCGAAACTGGTACACAACCAAAGGCGAATATAAATAATAATACCATGAGAAACCCGATTGTTTTTTTCATTTTATTTTTCCTTCTACAGGCTCAAAGTTCCTTTTTAGTATCAGTACATCCCCACGGCGCTTGACCTCTGCGAGTATATTGGGCAAACCGGATATATCTGTTTTTTTTGCCGACGTCCGTGTGGGAAGACCTGTAAATTGCGAGACAGGAACATTTGTAAATTCTCCATCCCTCAGCAGGGGACTTGAAAGGGGGTTGAACACCAGATCCGCGGGCTGGATATTTTTCTTGTAACCATGTGTATTGACAATGGCATTTGCCGTATCAATCCATAGTGGCATAGCACCTGATGCGCCATAAATGGCCAGGTGTTTCCCCTTCATGGGTCGATTATCATCATAACCCACGTAGCTGGCAATAACATAGCCCTTCTGAATATCAAGTTGTCCTGTTTTCTCGTCGGGGCCTGGAATAAAGCCCACAAAACTGGAATTAGTAAACCGGTTAGCAGTACCTGTCTTTCCGAAAGAGGGTATCGGAATATCGAATACGCGGATTGTATCCCTTGCGCCTCTACCTGTCCCTGTTTCAATGACTTTTTTCAGAATCTCATTCACCAGTCCGGAAACTCTTTTGGATATGACCGTTCTTGGTTTTGGATTGTATTCCCAGAGAATTTCTCCCTCCCTGTCGACAATTTTTGTTATTACAGGGACCATAGTGAGATCATTGTCAGGGGAAACAGGATAAACCTGACCCGTCATGATCGTCTCATAGGCCCTGGCCGCCTCAGTGATACTGATAGAATTGGGGCCCAGCGGAAATGATAGGACTGGTTGTAGTTTTGTAGAAATGCCCATCTCTTTTGAAAGATGTACCACATATGATAAGTTGACAAGGGTTCGGAAATCACGAATCCGAGAGAGGACCTCCAGATCATACCTGTCGAGGGCGGACAGCCGGCTGAACTTCTTCTCCACATTTTCCTGGAGCGTTCCCAGGATTTCAGAGGTGATCAAGCCATCGATCCATATTTCCCCGCTCTTTACAGGCGCAGGCATTATCAACATCGACTCGGGAGTTAAAGGGACTAAGGGGATAGTAGACAAAAGATCAGGAGATTCCGTATAAATGATTCGGATCATTTGATTTTCGCTTATGTCTCTGTAAAAATGACGGAGCGATTGTGTTAGAGAATTCCTTAAATGGAGGCTATAATTCTGGTTATACAGCTCAAGAAGTCGCGTAATCTTTTGAAACTCACCTGCCATTCGCTGATTCAGTTTTTGAAGCCTCGTAAAACTGAATCTTGAAATCTGGAGTTCTTCGGGCTCTTTAAGATTTAATTTTTTGCTGTCTATATTGAAGTGCAGGCGGTTAAGGCTGTTCAGAATTCCCTCGTAACCTCCAAAGATGACATCCGACTCAACCTCTTTTTTTGATTCTTCAAACACGGCGTCCATCAAAGTATCTTCGTTCACCACCACACCGTGCCTGTCTCTGATCCGTTCTCTGTATTGAGAATAAGATTCATCTTCTCTTCTGCCGAGCCCCACAAGCTCAGTAATCTTCCGGAATTCACTCAAATTAAGATGATCCGTCAGGTGGTATAGCAGCCAGACAGTGGCAAGGTTTTCCGATTTTACGCCGGCCCAGGCCATGGAAACCTTCTCACTCTGGGGCACGTGATCAGGTCGAGGCACATAGGCTGTATTCTGGAATTGAAACACGTCTCTGATATTTTGGAGGGGATCAAGGGTATTCCACTTGAGCTGGAGTGCCGCAGTGTATACAATCGGCTTAAAAATTGAACCCAATTGTCGCTTCGCATCTGCGGCGCGGTTAAAAAAGCGGTTAAAAAAACCTCCAACCATGGCCTTTAACATACCTTCCTGGAATACTGCCGCACCCCCCTCCAGTTCAGGGATCTTGGAGAGCATAAGTTTCATCCCGTTATTGTTTTCAGGAGATGCTATCTGTTGTAGTGGAACCATATCTCCCACGTGGAAGTTCTTCAAAAAAGCACGGACATGTTTTTTGTCAAATACGGCCCAGGTTCCCAACTTCCATTTTAACCAGGCCTCGCCCATAGGTTTTAGCCCTTCATAGTCAATAATCCCTCCTCCATGGTTCCACGACACAACCAGGTGGGCGTTTTCCCTGTCTGCATCAATATGGGTGATTCGGGACAGGAATGGGAGGCTATCGTTTTGCTTTTCCAGACCTTTTATAAGTAATTCTTTTGTGCTATCGGGCAATTCTTCGACCTTATACCCGTTTAGCTTGACATCGATCAATGGTAAATGGGTACGGAGGCTCCTCAGAGTTGCTTCCTGTATTTCCTTATTAATAGAGGTATAGATGCTGATTCCCGAGGTTGCAGGGTTTTCCAGGCCTTGCTCCTGAAGGATAGTGCTAAAATAGTCGGATTCAAGTTGTTCTCGAATGAAATCGAGGATCACGTTCAATTTGAAGGTAATCTTTCCCTGCTCAAAAGGGACCTCCCTGTCCTTGGCCTGCAGATACTGCTCTTTTGTTATGAAATTCATCCGATGCATGTTCGAGAGCACATAGTCCTTGCGTAACTTGGCCAAATGCCTGACTTCCTCTTTTTCTGCTTTTGTCTTTTTAATAAACGGATTGTACCGGTTGGGGCCCTTGACCGAACCGGCAACAAAGGCACATTCCACCAGGTCGAGATCTCTTGCATCTTTCCCAAAAAAGTATTGAGCCGCAATCCTGAGACCTTTTCCATAGCCGGTTACAAAAAATTGATTTGAGTACATCTCAAGGATTTCCTGTTTGGTATATTCCCTTTCCAGCAGAAATGCCTGGATCAATTCTTTGAGCTTGGCCTTATACGATTTTTTTTCGCGTCGAAATATGTTTTTTGCAGTTTGTTGCGTGATGGTGCTGCCACCCTGAACCACTTTGCGTGCCTTTATGTTAGCAACAAGCGACCTGAGCATCGCCCTGATATCAAAGCCCCTGTGATTAAAAAAATTCTTGTCCTCTGCGGCTATGAGGGCCTTTATGAAAACCTTGGGGATATCTTCGTAGTCTATGTATTTACGGTGGATTTTTTCAAAGAAGGCTCCAATGGGTGTGCGACCGTCATCATAATAGACATGACTTTCTGACGCAATGATGCGGTCAATGGCCCCCCGCTCTATACGGTTTGATGTATTATGGGTTACCGTGTAGTACACATATCCAAGAAGACAGGCGGGAACCAAAATAAGGATACATAATCCGAGGATGAGGATATATTTGTTTTTTCTAAGCATTTGGTCAAAAGCAAAAGGTTGATGATTGACTATTGACTATTGGCGATTGAAAAACATCAATAGAAAACAGTCAATCAATAAAGGCAGACTCTTAAAAATCCAAAGTCATGCTTCTGGCGCTTATAAATCCTAATTAATCCACCGGTTCTACCGGTGAGAAATGAAAAGGTTCTACCGTTTCAGGCGTATTCGTGAAGACCATAAACTCGAAATCCGAATATCGAAATCCGAAACAAATTCGAAATTCAAATTTCCCAATGTTCAAAACGGGTACTAAGAAGTCAGTTATGCATAGGCGATGTGTACACAAGGGTTTTGGTCATTGGTATTTTGGTCATTTGGTATTGTTTCGGATTTCGGGTTTCGATATCCTTATTTAAAACTCACTATTGCTGACTATTTCCGCGGCCCTTTTTGGGGCCTTCCGCATACCACCAGTTCTACTGGTGGTCGTTGATTTGTACAATACTTTTTTTTTGTGTATTTTGTGCCTTTTTGCGGCTATTTAAAAAAACAGTCAATCAAAATATTTCACCCGAGAGCAGTTTCTGCCGCATGATTTCTTTTAGATCGAGGCCCTTCATCATTAATCCCTTACGTCCGTATTTCATGTTGGCTTCAATCACATACCATGTGCCCCGGCTGTTGATGAGATCCAGGCCCACATCATCAAATTTGCACTTCCTGGCAGAATTCTGGGCCAACCTTACACCTTCTATGGGAATATCGTCAAAGGAGATTTTTCCTCCCTGGGAGAGATTTGTCCTGAAATTATCAGGACTGCGAATCCGCCAGTAGGCCAGAACGGGGTGATATTTAATAAGCACGACGCGAAGATCCCTGTCATGGGGCAAATATTCCTGGATATATGCAATCCTGGTTAGGCCAAGGTAACTTTTCAGTTCCTCGGGATTATGGATCTTAAATACCCCTCTCCCCCGGGCGGAACGCCTGGCCAATTTGGCAACAAAGGGAAAAGAAAACTCCTTGATAATATCCTTATGATGGAGATGGTAATAGACTCTGGTGCGGGGGTGAGGGATCTCGATCATATGGAAGAGGGTGGTTTGCTTGATCTTTTCATCAGCATAAAGATATGTCTCAAGGCTTGGAAAGATCTTCTTTTCCATTGTCGTAAGAAACTGGGCATAGTTGAGGGTAGGGTAGAGGATAATTTCAGCACCCAAAATCAACTTCCTTTCTTGCACTGAATAGTCAAAAAAGTTGGGTTTGACCCCAAGGGTGAGAACCTCAGGGACACCTTTTAGCCTGCTTCCCAAAGCGATAAAAGGAGTATCTTCTCCGGCCATAAGTCATTCACCAAAAATCTTTCAACCTGTGCGGTTAGGTAATTCACCGCAGAGGCACAGAGTTCGCAGAGATAGCCATCTATAAATTCACATAGATAGATATTACTTTATCTATCAATATTTAAGATAAACATACAAATAAGACAAAATTAAAAGCCATGTTGATACGACTAACTAAATTGAGCGGTTTCTCTTTGCCGTTTCTTAATCCCGTCAGATTCTGCGGGGCCTCTCAACGGCAAAGAGAAAATCATTTATCTCTGCGTCCTTTGCGTCTCTGCGGTGAATACAGGTTT